>NZ_JBHUDE010000049.1:0-130701 GCF_042678205.1 Oceanobacillus luteolus | reverse complement strand
ATGAACCAGCTTCTTCTTCATGATGAACTGAAAGATAGGGTGTTAAAGTACCTTGAGTAAATGGGGACTTACACACTTTATTTGACAAGCCCGATAACAATGATAATCCTTTTGAAAATAATTAAAATAGACTCCTTTTATGAAGGCCAAGCCTTTCTTACATGGCCTTTTCATTGGAGTCACCCCATATTTTCCCTCTGTAAACCTCAGTAAAGTCTCTTCCCTTCGTTCTGACTACAGCCCAACGTTACAATCTAACTTAATATACATAATAAATAGCACTACAATACATCTATTAAAAAGTCATCGATTTCCGACTTATAATCATCTGCGAAAACAAATTCCTTTGCATATAAGGAAATCCTCGTTGCATAGAATGAATTAGAGAACGAAGCTAGGAGGATTATTGGCATGCGAGTAGTGTTGGGAATTTTATCAAGCGTTTCGCTGTTTTTCTTATTCCTTGGAAGTGGACAGGCTGCCCCAGATGTTTCTGCAGAACATGCAATATTAATGGATGCGGAACGGGGTGAAATATTATTTGAAAAAGAAGCTTTTGAAGAAAGTCCTATTGCAAGTATAACTAAAATTATGACAGCAATTCTTGCTATTGAATCCGGCAAAATGGAGGAAACAACGACTGTATCGAGAAAAGCTGTTTATACCGAAGGCTCATCGATTTACTTAGAGCAAGGTGAAAAAATTAAAATTAAAGATCTTGTATACGGTTTGATGCTACGTTCTGGTAATGATGCAGCAGTTGCTATAGCTGAGCACATAGGTGAAAGTGAAGAGGGGTTTGTCTATTTAATGAATGAAAAGGCAAGATGGCTTGGCATGGACAACACCAACTTCAAAAATCCTCATGGTTTGGATGACGAAGAACATTATTCCAGTGCGTATGATATGGCAATTTTAACAAAAGAAGCAATGAATAATGAACATTTCAAAGAGATTAGTGGAGCAGTAAGCTATTTATCGGAAAATCGATCGTATAGTTGGCGGAATAAACATAAACTTGTCACAGGTTACTACTCCCATGCCTCCGGAGGAAAGACAGGATATACAAGACGGACGGGCAGAACATTGGTGACAACTGCAGAAAAGGATGGAAACTCTTTGATTGCTGTAACCTTAAATGGACCAAATGATTGGAACGATCATATTTCACTCTTTGAATGGGGCTTTGATGAATTGGATGAAAGGAATGATAAAGAAGGTGAAGAATTAAAGTTAAATGATTCAGAGTTTGATGATACGGCGTTTGTTCAGGAACCGAACAACCGACTTATGTCATCTCTCTCTTCTGTCTTCCGGAAAATGGTAGGGATCGAACCATGGTAAACTTAATTTGGGCATGTATGATAATTTTTGGCATCCTGTTTGCTATATTCAATGGGACGATGGACGAAGTCAATAAAGCAATTATTGAGAGCGCAGGTGAAGCAGTTACATTATCGATAGGTTTAATTAGTATTCTAGTATTCTGGCTTGGTGTAATGAAAATTGCAGAAGCCGCGGGGATTTTAAAAGTTATCACCAAAATCATGCGACCGATGATTGTTAAAATTTTTCCTGAAATACCAAAAGACCATCCGGCAATGGGCTATATTCTCTCCAACTTCACTGCAAACTTTTTTGGATTAGGAAACGCTGCAACACCTTTGGGAATAAAGGCGATGCAAGAAATGAAAAAGTTAAGTGGTTCTGATGTCGCTTCTCGGTCGATGATTACCTTTTTGGCAATAAATACTTCCAGTCTCACACTAATACCAACGACAGTCATTGCGATTCGGATGCAATATAATTCCACTTCTCCAACCGAAATCGTCGCAACTACATTAATAGCTTCCCTTGCTGGTGTCACAAGTGCTGTGTTGATCGACAGGTACTACTATAAAAAAGAGTCTCGGAGGAAATAGCTATGAGTTGGATGACAACACTCAGCATGTGGTTTATACCTTGTTTTCTACTAATTGTGTTAGTTACAGCATCCTGGAAAAAACTTCCCAGTTATGAATTGTTTGTTGAAGGAGGAAAGGAAGGTGTCAAGATGGCATTTTCTTTACTTCCTTTTTTAGTAGGTATGATTGTAGCTATCACCATTTTACGAAGTTCTGGTGCATTAGATGCTTTGATAGGCCTCCTGGCACCTGTCCTGACTTTATTGGGATTTCCACCAGAAGTCCTGCCCCTCGCATTAATACGACCGATTTCAGGTACAGCCGCCCTCGGTATGACAACTGAATTGATTCAAACCTATGGCCCTGATTCTTTTATTGGGAGAGTCGCTTCCACTATGCAAGGAAGCACGGATACCACGTTATATATATTGACAATTTATTTTGGTGCGGTCGGAATCAAAAGAATGCGATACGCACTTAAGGTTGGACTATTAGCGGATTTGGTTGGTATAATTGTTTCGATTGTGATAGTTACACTCGTATTTGGATAAGCTAATTTGTAGCGTTTAATGTATTAAACGCTATTATTGTTTTATTAAAAAGAACTCATTCCAATGAATTGTTACGAGCTGGTGTATCGAAATAAAATAAATTATAGGATGATGATGAAATGGCGGAAGAAAGACTACAAAAAGTGATTGCACAAAGTGGCCTTACGTCTAGAAGGAAAGCAGAACAATTGATTGTAGAAGGTAAGGTTAAAGTAAATAATCAGATCGTAACCACTTTAGGAACTAAAGTGGGCCCTCAAGATGAAATTGAAGTGGATGGTGTACCTCTTGAAAAGGAGGCTCCAGTATATTACATGTTGTACAAGCCGAGAGGTGTCATCTCGAGCGTCAAAGATGATAAAGGCAGGAAAACAGTACTTGATTTTTTCCCGGAAGTTGAAGAAAGGATTTACCCGATTGGCCGTCTCGACTATGACAGTTCAGGTCTTATACTGTTAACAAATGACGGGGAGTTTGCAAATCTACTGATGCACCCTAGTCATGGAGTCGAAAAGGTCTATGTTGCAAAGCTCCGGGGAATACCAAGTAAAGAAGAGCTCGCTCAGCTTAGAAAAGGTGTGAAGTCAGATAAGGATTTGCTAAAAGCGGTTCGGTACAAAATATTGTCCGTAGATCGTAAAAAGAATTCCATGTTATTAGAGTTGACTTTAATCGAGGGCAAAAATCGACATGTGAGAAGAATGATGGAAGCGCTCGGGTATCCAGTACAAAAACTTAAGAGGGAAAGGTATGGCAACCTCACCTTGGATGGTCTGGTGCCTGGTGAAACTAGAGCGTTGACTCCGAAAGAAGTGAAGCAAATCAGAAATAAAGCTACATGAAATTGTACCATTTTAGACACAGTATTTACCATTGGTCATCGGTATGATAATGGTATAATACACTGGGAGTGATTTACTTGAATTTAGAGAAAGCGCATCAAAAAAAGCAAAGGAAAAAACGCAACAGACTGATATATAGAGGAGCTATTTTGGCAGTACTTGTTGGTGCACTTGTTTTTGCGATAGTCACTAATCTTCAAAAAGATAATACGGTGTATAGGGCTGGAGATCAAGCACCAGACTTTCAATTGCAGCAGATTAGTGATAATAACGAATTGGAGACGGTTCGCTTAAGTGATTTGGAAGGTAAAGGAGTAATGCTGAACTTTTGGGCTACATGGTGTAAACCATGTGAAGCAGAGATGCCCTATATGCAGGAATTATATCCTGAATATAAGGAGAAAGGTGTAGAAATTGTTGCTGTAAGTCTGGATAGTACAGAACTTGTCGTTGACCAGTTTATCGATCGTTATGATCTGACATTCCCTATTCCTCATGATCGCAATGGAGAAATTAGGGATTTATATAAAGTTGGTCCAATTCCAAGTACATTTTTCATTAGCCCAGATGGTGAGATAAAGGATATAGTAAATGGGGCGTTAACCTTAGATTTATTGGAAGGTTATTTGAACGAAATTACGCCCGAGTAAAGGAGCTTGTAATTAGCTTAGCTTATTATTCTATCAAATGGATGCTTAAGTGATAAGTCTATTCCAAGTTTGATATGAACAACTGAGAGGGATGCAAATGAATAAGATTAAGTGTGAATGTGGGCATGTGAATCCAGAGGGAACGGTACTTTGTGAAGCATGCGGAAAACCGATTGAAGGCAACCAGCATATCGATGGAAATGATAAAAAGATGCTCCTTAACATGCGTTATGAAGGTACCGCTCGTCGTTCGCAGACATATCGGAAATCATTTATCGATAAAGTTTGGAGTTTTTTCTCTTCTGTGAAAGTAGGGGTTTGGCTGATTGTCGTTGCATTAGTTGCATCAATGATTGGAACATTGTTTCCGCAATCGCAATTTATTCCGGCAAATGCAACATCACGTGACCCAGCAATTTATTATGAAGATCAATTTGGATTAATCGGTAAAATTTATTATCAACTAGGATTCCATGAAATGTACGATTCATGGTGGTATTTAGTTTTATTAGGTTTGATTGGTGTATCATTAGTTATTTGCAGTCTTGATCGCTTTATACCATTATATAAAGCATTGAGAATTCAAAAACCTAAGAGACATGAAACTTTTCTTAATAGACAACGTTTCTACAGTGAGACCGAAAAAGTATCTCAGGAAGAAATAGAACAAGTTAAAGCAAAGTTGAAGCAACAACGTTATAAAATTACTGAAGAGAACGGACATATTCTTGCGGAAAAGGGAAGATTCTCAAGATGGGGTCCGTATGTCAATCATATTGGGCTAATTATCATACTGCTTGCAGCAATTTTACGTACGACACCAATTATGTTTACAGACGAATATGTCTGGGTAAGAGAAGGGGAGACTATTGTCATCCCTGGTACAAAAGGTGAGTATTATATTGAAAATGAACAATTCTTATTAGAAATGCATGACCCAGATGATGATCGTTTTAGGGATGCTATTGCTTCGGGTGGAATGGTAGCAAGCAATTACCAAACCGATGTTGTGATTTATAAGGCTAAACAAGACATCCCAGGTGCAGAACCAGAACTAGAACCTATTTTAGATGATTCTATTCAAATGAATAAACCTGCAAAATTTGATGGCTATACGTTATATCAGTCGGGGTATCAGCAGAATGAATTTCGAAGTATGACGTTTAAAATTCATGAAACAAATGATGAAGAAGCAACTGCCATTGACTCATTTACAATCGATTTATTTAACCCGGAATCCGAATACATATTAGACAGCGGTTTCCGAGTAGTGCTTGACCAATATTATCCTGACTATTATTTAACGGATGAAGGAGTACCAGCATCTGAAACCAATTACCCTAGAAACCCAGCATTTGTCGTAGTCGTTTATCCACCAGATGCATCTGAGCCGGAAGTGAGTTTCTTAGGAATTGGTAGAAATATCGATGCGACGGGAGAAAATGATTATAAAGTTGCAATACAAGATTTTGATACCCATTATGTTAGTGGACTGACGTTAAGAGTCGACCGTACACTTATATTCTTTGGTATTGGTGCTGCAATTTTCATGATTGGTGTCATCCAAGGTATGTATTGGCAACATCGAAGAGTTTGGATTCATCCAAAAGCTGATGGAGTCTTGCTGGCTGGACATACAAATAAAAACTGGTTCGGTTTATCAAAAGATATAGAGAAAGCTATTGAGCAAACGAATATAAAAATGGTTGAAGATAGACAAGAACTAGACAAATAACTACCTATTTGTCTAGTCCACTAACTTCTTTAGGAGGGTGTTTTGATGGATTTAGTAAGTCTTAGTGGCAATTTGTTATATGCTGCTTTTATTTTATATTTAATAGCGACGCTATTCTTTGGGGCGACCATTCGCCAAAAAGATAGTAAAGTAAAGAAAAAAGGAATATCAGGGAATATCGCAATCACGATAACTATACTAGGTTTCTTATCCCATTTTGGATATTTTATCACAAGATGGATGTCTAGTGGACATGCACCATTAGGCAATATGTTTGAATTTGTAACTTTCTTAGGAATGGCAATGATCCTGGCATTTATCATTATCTATTTTATGTATCGACTTAGCTTTTTAGGACTATTTGCATTACCGATTGCAATGTTGATCATCGCATATGCAAGTATGTTTCCATCGGAAGTTGCTCCACTTGTACCATCTTTGAATAGCCACTGGTTATATATTCATGTTTCAACAGTGGCAATTGGACAAGGTATTTTATTTATTAGTTTTGTTGCCGGGTTGATGTATTTAATAAAGGAAATCGATCAGTCAAAACGTACGAGTAAAAATACTTGGCTGGAGGTTATTCTTTACACAGCATTCCTATTTATAGGCTTTATCGTAATAACTACAGTATTTAATATAATGGGATATAAGGCTACTTTTGAATATCAGGAAGGAACGCAAATGGTTACTACTGAATACCACTTACCGGCAATTGCGGCTCCGAATAATGGAGTCTTAATTACTGAAGAGGTAATGGAGCCTTGGTTTGAAGCACCGACTTGGATGCAAGGTGCGGATGCTGGAAGGAAATTTAATACCGTTATTTGGTCGGTATTTAGTGGAACAATTATTTATCTATTAACCGTTCTTATATTAAGAAAACGTGTAGGAGCAGCATTACAACCATTATTGAGAAATGTAAAAGCAGATTTTTTAGATGAAATTATGTACCGGGCAGTTGCTATCGGATTCCCTATATTCACTTTAGGAGGCCTCATATTTGCAGCTATTTGGGCACAAATCGCCTGGGGAAGATTCTGGGGCTGGGACCCGAAAGAAGTATGGGCATTGATAACTTGGTTCTTCTATGCAGCGTTTCTCCACTTACGATTATCCAGAGGTTGGCATGGTGAAAAATCAGGATGGCTTGCTGTAGTAGGTTTCGGTATTATAATGTTCAACCTTATTGTAGTTAATCTGGTACTTGCAGGTTTACATTCTTATGCATAAATAAAAGAGACAAAGCGCTATTCTACGGAATGCTGCCGCCTTGTCTCTTTTCTTATACTTTTTTACTATATTCATTTATAATAATAGATAATGGAATAGGATATGGATTATTGAATGTTCTTACTTTCCTACTAAATTTTTGAATGATGGAATAGAGTTTATAGGGGGTTTATGAATGGAAAAGGACTTAAAAATATTAGTTGTAGATGATGAAGATAGAATACGCAGATTGGTCAGGATGTATCTAGAAAGGGAAAATTATATTATTGATGAAGCTGATAACGGCCATGACGCATTAGAAATGGCTTTAGAGGAAGATTATGATTGTATTATTCTTGATCTAATGATGCCGGAAATGGATGGTATAGAGGTATGTGAAGAACTAAGAAAGCATAAAACAACTCCGGTTATTATGTTGACGGCAAAAGGAGAGGAATCCAATCGAGTTCAAGGATTCGAGGTTGGGGCCGACGACTATATTGTTAAACCATTTAGTCCAAGAGAGGTTGTATTAAGAATTAAAGCAATTCTTCGGAGAGTCGGTACTTCTACATTTACTAATGCAGATGGTTCGGCCAGGGATGTCCTCGTATATCCTCACTTAACTATTGATTACGATGCTCATCGGGTAACTGCAGATGATCAAGAAGTGAATTTAACTCCGAAAGAATACGAACTGTTATGCTTTTTAGCGAAATCTCCCGATAAAGTATTTACACGAGAAACCTTATTAAAAGAAGTATGGCAGTATGAGTTTTTTGGTGATCTAAGAACCGTTGATACTCATGTGAAGCGACTTAGAGAGAAATTGAGTTCTGTCTCAGAGAAGGCTTCAAAAATGATTGTTACTGTTTGGGGTGTAGGTTATAAATTTGAAGTTGTTGAGGGAGAATAATGGTCTGGCGCAATAATATTGTCATTAAATTGGCATTAACGATTATTCTTCTAGTTTTCTTTGTTTTATTTATTCTCTCCTTACTGTTAATGCAGTTCTTTGAAAATTTTTATATCCATGAAGCGGAAGCAACTATGTTGGAAACCGCTTCGAGGGTTGCGACGATTATTGATCAGCAAGATAATCGTACATTTATCCAAGAATCTGCTGAACTATTTAAAGATCCTTCCGCTCGTATCGCAATTCTGTATCCTACGGGTGACTATTGGTTATCAACTAGCACAGACAGTGAATTGAGTGATATCAGCTTGTATTGGATCAAGAACAAACCAGAACTATCGGAAGTTTTTACGTTAAATCGTGAAGTGAAAGAACTGGTTGTTCTACCAGAACAAGATACGACTGCGATTATAGTGGGTAAACCGCTTCTAAACGAGGGAGCGGTATTTATCTACCAATCACTTGATGTGATTAATCAAACAAAAGCAGAAACCCAGAGAATCATTCTTATAGCTGCAGGCTTTGCAATTGTATTGACTATTTTCTTTGCAGTCTTCCTCTCAACGAGGATTACTTCACCATTAATTAAAATGCGTGAAGCAGCAGCAGACTTGACAAGAGGTGAGTTTAATACAAAAGTTCCAGTGTTGACTCACGATGAACTCGGTGATTTAGCACGTGAATTTAATCGTATGGGGAGACAATTAAAATACCACATTAACGCATTGAATCAGGAAAAAGAGCAGCTTTCAAGTATCGTTAATTCAATGGCAGACGGAGTAATCACGCTCAATCGTAATGAAGATGTGATCGTTATTAATCCGCCTGCAGAAAAGTATATTGAAGATTGGTATTTTGAAAACAATATTAATCCAAAAGATCTTAATCAGAAATTGCCAGATGAATTAAGACAAGCATTGCAGAGAGTTATTGAAGGTGAATCTGAAATCGTGCGGGAGATGCATATGCAAGGAAGAGATTATGTTATGCTCATGACTCCATTATACGATGAAAACCATGTACGTGGTGCGGTAGCTGTAATTAGGGATATGACGGAAGAGAGAAAGTTGGATAAGCTGCGGAAAGACTTTGTGGCAAATGTCTCTCATGAATTGCGTACACCAATATCTTTATTGCAAGGCTACAGTGAAGCAATTGTCGACGATGTTGCTGAAACAAAAGAAGATAAAAATGAACTTGCGGCAATCATTCATGACGAATCGTTAAGGATGAGCAGACTTGTTAATGAGTTATTGGATTTGGCAAGAATGGAAGCTGGACATATTCAATTGAACGTAGAGACATTAGAAATTGAAAAGTATATCCAGAGAATCATAAAAAAATTTCAACCAATTGCTGAAGAAAATCAAGTAGAGCTGAAGCTTACGATGAAAGTTGAAAAAGGCGAGGTAACATTCGATGGAGACCGAGTGGAACAAGTTTTTACCAACTTGATTGATAACGCAATCCGCCATATTGGTGAACAAGGGTATGTGCACGTTTCAGTTGAAAGTGATGAATCTGAATTCCGCGCAGAAATTGCTGACAATGGAAGTGGTATTCCTGAAGAGGATTTACCGTTTGTTTTTGAACGATTTTATAAAGCAGATAAGTCACGTACAAGAAATAAACAGAAAAAAGGTACAGGTCTTGGTCTTGCAATCGCTAAAAATATAATCCATGCCCACCAAGGAAAAATTAGGGTGAAAAGTAAAATAGAACAGGGAACAACCTTTAGTTTTACAATCCCTCAAACTAAAAAAGAAAAGAATTAAAGTGAGGTTTAAACAAGCACATGAATAAATTGTTCATCAAATCAACTATTATCTTATTAATTTTAATATTGCTCAGTGCCTGTGGTGATGAAGAAAATACATCACCTATTGTCAGTACCAATGATACTGATAGTTCAGAGGAAGTGCCGGAAAATGCTGTACGACTAACTATTTCCATGTACGATGGGCAGCAGTTCATTAATGAGCAGCAAGTCGAAATTGAAGAAGGAGCAAATCTACTTGAAGTTCTCGATCAAACATTCTACATTGAAACTGATGAAAACAATGAACTTACTTCCATTGAACGAATGAAGGTCAGTGAAGAAGAAGATACAAGTTGGCATTTGTTCGTAAATGATGAACTTTCTGATATACCTGCTAAGGATTACATACTTAGCGGAGGAGAGAAAATTGTACTAGATCTGCAATAATCAATCGGGCGGTGGGATTCACCGCTCGATTTTTATTTCTTAAATAATGTAAGGATTCATATTGGAAGTTATTGTGTTCTCTGATAAAGTAGGTAAAAACTGAAACACTTTTTCTTAGATATCGTCTAATGGAGGGAATTGGGGGAAGCAGATGAAAGCTCTGTTTAATAACTTCTATGAGAAATATCATCATGATCTTTATAATTTTGTGTATTATATGGTCAAGAATAAGAACCTTGCAGAGGATCTTGTGCAGGAAATATATATTCGTATATTTAGATCCTATGGTAGCTTTCGTGGTGAGGCAAGTGAAAAGACATGGGCTTTTTCCATTGCTAGAAATGTCATTTATGATTACTTTCGAAAAGAAAAACGGAAGCGTAACTATGCAAATCAAACTGTAGACTGGGACGAGATGGCAAGCATTGTGACGATCGATCAAAAATTGCCGGATGAGTTGCTTATTGAGGATGAAGATATCCAACTCATCTATCGATTACTTGATGAATGCAGCTTGAATCAAAAGCAAGTGATAGTTCTGCGATACATACAAGGATTTACTCTTAAAGAAACCTCAGAAATGTTGGATATGTCCATAGGTAATGTAAAAACACTACAACACAGAGGTATCAACAAGCTAAAAAATTGTATGAAGATAAAAAACGGAAAGGAGGAATGAAAGATGGCTTCAGATGATAGAGAGGTAAAAGAGTTACTAGGACGCTTACCAACAGTCGAAGATGGTTTAGATAAAAAAGAGTTATTTGAACAAATATCTATTGCTTTATCAGAAGATGAGCAATCCATGAAGAAAAAGAAGCGACTTTTACCGATTCTTTCAGTTGCAGGCATATTCATTCTGATAATTAGCATCCCATTCCTCCTCAACACCAATCACGGAAAGATGTCCATGGAGACGCAGGATTCCGCAAATGACGCACAAATATATAGCGGAGCAATAGAGTCGTCAGATGGAACAAATAATGAATCTGATCAAGTTGAGTCTATGGACGAAAATCTCATCATGGATAATAGCCAAATCGGAGTTATCGAGCAAGTGCCATCCGGGCGAAAAATCGTCCATTTCAATATTTTTAATCATTCTAGAGATTATGTAATACCGGTAGCGTTGATTGTTCCGGAAGCAGAAGATAGAGATTATCATAGCGAGCAAATGAAAGAAATACTGTATTCCTATGATTTATTGCAAGATGAAGATTACATTCAAGAAAAAGACTTAACCGACCAAAAAGCCAGTTTTATGCTTTATAAAGGAAAATATTATGTCAGTCTACCACAAGATAGTAAAACAATATATGATGCGTTACGTATGCTGCAACAGATAAATCCTGGAACTTATTTAGAAAATACAATCAATCCTTCAGTGGACTTTACGGTTACTGAAGAGGGGGAGCTGTTGATCGTTCAGTTTGAAATAGGGACTTTGAAAGTTGAGGATATTACAACCCAGATGATAGACTCCATATTGCTGACTGCAAAAAGTTATGGATTCTCTAAAGTGCAATTTGAACATATACCAGTTGAAGAGATTGGGGGGTATCAGTTTAATTCTCCAATTGAAGTCCCGGTTGCAGCAAATCCCATCCTATTACAATGAGTGGTTGCAATGCTTGTACAAATGATACCTTCAGATCAACTCTGTTTTTAAATCAGAGTTGTCTATTGACAGTAAAAAGTACGAAAGCTTCATAGAAGTCTTCGTACTTTTATTGTCCACTCTTTTTTTAAACACTTGGCGAATCATGTATTCTAAATTATAATATGTAATACCCATGATTGTTCAATCATGATATTCTTATTTCCTACTCATGGATTTTTTCCTCATCTTTACTTATACATATCTTCCTATCGCTATTCTCTAATTAATATTTACTAGTACTTTCAGATGGATTGGATGTGAGTTGCTTGATCTTTACCGGAATAATCTTAACGATAGCAAAAAATATAAGTCAGGAAAGAAGTGTTTCAAGCATATATCATTTATTAGTTGGTAGTAAAAACATCCAAACTATACAGGATGCATATATTTTTGGCATCCAAAATTATTATGGAGTTTACAAAGGCTTGGAAAAAAGCAGATTCGATGAAAAGATACAAGAATTAACACAGCTCGGGTTACTGATAGAAAAAGCAAGAGAAAACAGCCGGAAATTCATGGCTTATACAGAACAGGCGGACTATTGGCTATCAGAGCACCAACAGAGATTACCATTACATTATTTCCAAGGCATAGTCTATGAAGAGAAAGCATCCTTATTTTATGAACGTCTACTACTATTAATTCAAACTTTAAGTAATGTAAAAGAGAATAATTTTAATTTCATTCCTGTCATTCATCAATCTGATGCTGAGAGTTTTGTCAGGAATGTATATAATCAAAAAAAAGCTAATAAAAATCAGTACATACAAAAGTTATATGAAGAGTTGGTCGATTTATTAGAAGATTTACCAGAAGTAGAAGCAAATCTATTTGTTGATCGGCTTTCTGGATTTGGGCATTATGGTAAAAGTATCGAACAATTGGAAACAACTTATAATAAAAGCAAGGACGATGTCATATTAACCCTTGTGGGAGTCAGCCATCAATTTATTCGAAAGATCGAGTCGGAAAAAAATACATATCATGTACTTTTTGAAATGGTAGCTGATCTGCAAACTCCATCCAGATTGACAGATTCAGCCAGGAAAACTTATGAACTATTTTTACGAGATTTTACACCGGAAGAAATAGCGCATAAACGGCATTTAAAATTGAATACGATATACGATCATTTAGCCGAAATAGCACTTTATGATTCAGCATTTCCATTTTCATCTTTCGTTACCGAAACAGAAGCAGAAGAAATTATGCATGCTATTGAACATACTGAATCATATAAGTTAAAGGTGATCAAAGATGCTGTTCCAAGCGATATAAGCTTTTTTCAAATTCGATTGATGCTTGTATTCAAACATAAATTTAGGGAGGGAGGCGGTCAATTTGTCTAAAACAATGCAATTGGAGCAAAAATTGGAGCGGTATTTTCAATATGATCAGTTTCGAAAAGGTCAACGGGAAATTATTGAAGATGTCCTTCAAGCGAAGAATGTATTGGGAGTCCTACCTACAGGGTCCGGTAAGTCTATCTGTTATCAATTGCCCTCCCTGTTAATGGATGGTCTCACTATCGTAGTTTCTCCCTTAATATCCTTAATGATTGATCAGGTAAAAGAACTAAGAGCAAAAAACTTTAAACGAGTTGTAGCGTTAAACAGTTTGGTCGGCTATGGAGAAAGGCAATTTATTTATCAACATCTCAACCAATACAAATTGTTATATATATCACCAGAACTATTACAACAGGAACCATTTATTAAAAAGCTGTCTTCCATAAAAATCAGTTTATTTGTCATCGATGAGGCTCATTGCATTTCCCAGTGGGGGCATGACTTCCGCCCGGATTATCTAAAACTGGGAGCTATAATTAAACAATTGGAAAGTCCGCCAGTTCTTGCTTTGAGTGCCACTGCAGCACCAGCTGTTCAAGAAGATATTATAGAGAACCTGCATTTAAAAACGATAACGAAACACATATATCCAATGGATCGTAAAAATTTAACGTTTATTATAGAGAAAGTGTCTACCATTCATGAAAAAATAGAATTGATGACAACATATTTAGGTAAGCATTTGGGGCCCGCTTTAATCTACTTCTCTAGTAGAATTCAAGCAGAAAATATGGTGGAGACATTGAGGAGAATGATGCCATCATTAAAGGTAGCTTTTTATCACGGTGGTATTGATCCGGTGGATAGAATACAGATTCAACAACAATTCATGAATGATCAATTAGATGTTATTTGTTGTACGAGCGCATTTGGAATGGGGATTAATAAATCAAATATTCGACTTATCATCCATTTTCATATCCCTTCTCAAATTGAGGCTTATATTCAAGAAGTTGGAAGGGCGGGAAGGGATGGTAAACCAAGCATCTGTCTGTTGCTATTTGGAGTGGGAGATATTGCAATACCGAAGAACATCATTGAAAATGAATTGCCGCATGAAGATGAAATAAGAGTAGTGATGCAGCAATTGAAACAAATGGGGGAGGAAGGGTTAGAGCTGCCAGTCCGGGATTTAGAATTGTATGAACGCTATCAAATAAGTGAAACAAAATGGAGGTTTTTACGGTTTCATTTCGAAAAACATGGTATGATTATGGCAAAGAATATCGTCTATGATCCCATTCAATGGCAACGAGTATTTCGTCAGCTCAATAAATGGATACAATCAAGAAATTCATATAAAAAACAAGAGTTAGAGGAAATGATAGACTTAGTAGAAACTACAGCTTGTCTAAGGGAAACAATTTATAAGAAGTTTCAAAAAGGATATTCAACACCGATTTTCCAATGTTGCAGCAATTGTGGAATTGATCTTTCGAAATGGGCTCCTTCTGTTAAACCAGCTAGAGACGAGGAAATACCATGGAAGGACAAGCTCAGGAAACTTCTTGTGGGTGGAATATGAAACAAAGTGAATTAATTAAACAGCTCTCAGATAAAGAATTGAAGTTAAATCTTTTGTTCTCACAATTGCTATTCCTTGGCATCTCCATTTTACTAAGTTTGTTTTTATTCGACCATTTTTCTGATTGGTTATTGTTGTTTGATTGGCAGCTGAAGGAAATTTTTTATTTTGGAATTATACCAGCATTTATTATTGTGCTAATTGACATCTTACTAATTAATCTCCTTCCTGATACGGCATTTGATGATGGGGGAGTCAATAGGAGAATATTTGGTGATCAACCGGCTTCTTTTATATTCGGCATTTCATTACTTGTCGCCGTTTCTGAAGAATTACTTTTCAGAGGAGTCATTCAGAGTACATTTGGATATCTGTTCGCAAGTATTCTTTTTGCAATCGTACATATACGGTATTTAAAAAAACCAGTACTATTATTATCCGTATTGCTTGTGAGTTTTTTTATTGGGTATATATTCTCAGTGACTGAGAATTTAATTGTTACAATAACACTTCATTTTATAGTAGACTTTTTATTGGGATTATATATACGCTTCAGAAGTGAGGTGCATTCATATTGAGTATACAACCTGGAAATAAGGATGAGGATCAGGCAAATGAGTTGAGTCAGATTTTTGATGAGATTGAAAGTGGAAATGAAAAGCATGAAGAAACAATTGTTCTGAAAGAAGATAATGAAATTGATGTCTTAAACTTGCCTCCCAGAAAAGAAATACATACAAAGAACAATCGGTTTAGGCTTAAATTCAGCAGACCATTTATTCGTTTTGCTTTCGTGATTTTTATTGTTGCACTAAGCATATGTATTGCTTTATATATTTGGCAGGATGAATTTACTTCTCTGTTGCATAGACTTTAATAAAGCTGTGGAACGATGGGTAGTGCACTACCTAAAAATTAAATAATTGCATATAGTATTAGTATACATTCAATGATTAACCGGAGCGATTTCGACCATTGTATGTTAAAGTGGGATATTTTTACGTAAGGGGGATACTGTATGCGTGTTGAAAGACTGTCAAGTCACCAGTTTACGATTTTCTTAACGTTTGATGATTTAATTGAACGTGGCTTTACGAGCGATGATATATGGCACGATGCAGCAAGTGTCCGGCATTTGTTCAGTGAAATGATGTATGATGCAAGTGATGAACTAGATATAGAGTTAGATGGTATGCTTCTTGTTCAGGTGTTTATGATGCAAGCGCAAGGAATGCATATTCTTGTCACTCAAATGAATGATATTGTAGGTGAAGATGATGATTTCATCGAAATGAAGGTGACATTAGACGAAAGTCATGAATTGATATTTTTGTTTGATGATATTGAGAATCTTATTCATGTTGCCTCCTATTTATCTCCTATGGGTATTGAAAATGGGCAGGTATACTACCTGGACAATTATTATTACATGCTCTTTGAAGAGGACGATTTATCCGGTGTGGAGAAGGAAAGCATCATTGCAGTAATGTCGGAGTATTCCCAGTCCAGTATTCTGACCTCCCATCGTCTAAAAGAATACGGTAAGATAATTTATGAAAATCAAGCAGTGAAACAGTTGATCGATAACTTCTACTGATAAGTTATTGGCCTCCATGTTTAAATCTGAGGGTATTATGGGAAATGAATTATTAATCATTTATATTAGTGTTTCAGGTATTTATATCCCGAATCGTAGTTACCTGTTTTATAGTATTTTTATTGCATATTTACTGTTAAAGTGTATACTAACTTCTTAGTAGAAGGTTTTTTATTATATATGTATTCTAGGGGGTAAATTCATGGTAACCGATAAAGCAGTAGATTCTACCGAAGAAAATCATGAAAATCTAGATGTGTTAGATTCCACAAGAACAGTGATTAAAACGGCCTTAGAAAAACTGGGATATTCGGATGAAGTTTATGAATTGTTGAAAGATCCACTTCGTATGATGTCAGTTCGTATTCCAGTACGGATGGATGATGGGAAAGTAAAGGTTTTTACAGGCTATCGTGCACAGCACAATGATGCAGTTGGACCTACTAAGGGTGGAATTCGTTTTCACCCAGATGTTACAGCCAAAGAAGTGAAGGCTTTATCCATTTGGATGAGTTTGAAAGCGGGGATTGTAGACCTTCCGTATGGTGGTGCCAAGGGTGGAATCATCTGCGATCCGCGACAAATGTCTTTCCGCGAATTAGAGCAACTAAGTAGGGGATATGTTCGAGCTGTTAGTCAAATTGTTGGACCTACTAAAGATATTCCAGCACCAGATGTATTCACAAACTCTCAAATTATGGCCTGGATGATGGATGAATATAGTAAAATCGACGAATATAATAGCCCTGGTTTCATTACTGGAAAACCAATTGTTCTTGGTGGATCACATGGTAGAGAATCTGCAACCGCAAAAGGGGTAACGATTGTTCTAAACGAAGCTGCTAAAAAACGTGGCATTGACATAAAAGGTGCTCGAATCATTATTCAAGGCTTTGGAAATGCAGGAAGCTACTTATCGAAATTCTTATATGACCAAGGGGCAAAGATTGTTGGAATAGCAGATGCCCACGGTGCACTATATGACGCGGATGGGTTAGATATTGACTATCTGTTGGATAGAAGAGACAGTTTTGGAACCGTAACCAATCTGTTTGATAATACTATTTCAAATAAGGAATTGTTTGAACAGGAATGTGATATTATTATTCCTGCTGCTGTAGAGAATCAAATAACTAGAGATAATGCGCATAAAATTAAAGCGAGTATTATCGTTGAAGCTGCAAACGGACCAACAACTGCTGAAGCAACCCAAATCTTGACAGAGCGAGGAATACTGCTCGTGCCAGACGTACTGGCATCAGCTGGTGGGGTAACTGTATCCTACTTTGAATGGGTGCAGAATAATCAAGGTTATTACTGGTCAGAAGAGGAAATAGATCAAAAACTACATGAAATAATGATAAATGCTTTTGAAACGATA
The DNA here is from genome assembly GCF_042678205.1 of Oceanobacillus luteolus. Lineage (NCBI taxonomy): Bacteria > Bacillati > Bacillota > Bacilli > Caryophanales > Bacillaceae > Oceanobacillus > Oceanobacillus luteolus. The sequence continues at coordinate 113,170 of NZ_JBHUDE010000049.1, read as the reverse complement.
TATAACCTTTCCCAGACTAGAAAGGTTGATATGCGACTTGCCGCTTACATGATTGGTGTAAGGAAAATGGCAGAAGCAGCCCGTTTCCGAGGCTGGGTCTAAAACAACCTAAACAAAAACTCTTATCATTTGTCTGATAAGAGTTTTTATATTGCATAATAACTTAGAAAGTTCATTACGCCTCTACTGGAGGACTGCTCACAGCTATACATTTATTAATCTCACTGCATTTTCATGAAGCAGTTTATACATTTTCCAACACATCTTCGTTTGTACTTAAATTTATTTATAGTAAAATGGACCATAGAGCATATATAAAGGAAGTGGCAAGTTATGCAGCAGGAAGAAGTTATCATTGTGGGTGCTGGTCCTTGTGGGATGGCAGCAGCAATTGCTTTACAGGAAAAAGGTATTAACCCTTTAATTATCGAAAAAGAAAATATCGTAAATAGTCTATATCGTTTTCCGACACATCAAACATTTTTCAGTTCCAGTGATAAACTCGAAATTGGGAATGTAGCATTCATTACAGAAAAACAACGCCCTGTGAGAAATGAAGCACTGACTTATTATCGTGAAGTGGCAAAAAGAAAAGAATTGCGGATTCATTCTTTCGAGGAAGTTATACATATCGAAAAAGACAATAAGGGGTTTACTGTACAAACGGAAAATAGAAATCAAGCTACAAAAGAATATAAAGCGAAGTTTGTTATTATTGCAACGGGATATTATGATCAACCAAATTGGATGGGGATACCTGGTGAGGAATTATCTAAAGTAAGTCATTATTTTAAAGAAGCTCATCCTTATTATGATAAAAATGTTGTCGTTATCGGAGGCAAGAATTCAGCGGTAGATGCAGCATTGGAGCTGCATAAGGCTGGTGCTCATGTAACGGTGATGTATCGGGGAGATAAATATTCCAAAAGTGTAAAACCTTGGATTTTACCTGGATTTGATTCACTTGTGCAAAAAGGCGAGATATCAATGATTTTTAACGCTCATGTGACAGAAATTACAGAGCAAGAGGTCTATTACCATGTGGCTGGAGTTGAAGATAAAATCCCTAATGATTATGTGTTTGCGATGACAGGTTATCAACCGGATATTAAATTCTTAAACCAAGTAGGGGTACATACGGATGAACAAACTGGGATTCCAATGTATGATGACGAGACTTATGAAACCAATGTACCGGGGCTCTATATAGCGGGAGTAGTAGCTGCAGGATTTAACAACAATGCGATATTTATTGAGAATGGGCGTTTTCATGGAGAGGCTATTGCAGAATCGATAGCTGCTCTACATTCAAGTAAAGTATAAATATCCAGTCTATTATTTGTAATTCTTAAAGAGAGTTAGCATGAAGTGCTAACTCTCTTTATTTAGTTGAAAATAGTTGTCAATGATTTTATATCTCTCGTGTTTTCTAGTGCTATCAATAGTTTTAGTCTTGCTTTCGGACCAGTTAACCCATTGGCAAAAATAACTCCTATTTCTTTCAACTGCCTGCCCCCGCCAGAATAAGCATAAGTCGGTTGGACAATTCCTTGGTAACTTCGGGAAACGAGAACAACTGGTACTTTATTCTCGAGTAATTTGCGGATTGATTCAACTGTAGAAGCCGGTAAATTACCTTGCCCAAGTGCTTCAATTACCAATCCGTCCGGCTTGATTGTGTGGAGAGCTTCGATTAATCTGCCATCCATTCCAGCATATGCCTTAAGCAAATAGACATTCGAATTGATTTGGTGAACTGGATAGTGTTCCTGCCTTAAAATGCCGTGATGAAATATGATTAGTTCCTTTGTGACAATTCCAATAGGTCCATATTGAGGACTTTGAAATGTTGCGACATTACTTGTTGATGTTTTGGTTACGTTGGCAGCTGTATGTATTTCATCATTCATTACGACCAGAACACCTTTATCCTTGGCGTTATCTTCACAAGCTACCCGTAACGAGCTTATTAAGTTATATAGTGCATCTGATCCGATTTCATTACTTGACCGCATGGCGCCTGTAAGGATAATCGGTTTTTCAGTATTAATTACAAGATCTAAAAAATATGCTGTTTCTTCAAGAGTATCTGTACCGTGGGTTATAACGATTCCATCATACTTTGGTAGAACACGTTGTATTTCAATTGCCAGTTGTAACATATGATTAGGAGTAATATGGGGAGAAGGTAGGTCAAAGATTACTTGTTCATCAATGTCTGCAATTTGTTGATACTGGTCTTTTGCTCGGCTTAGAGGGTGTTCGTTCGTTACATTTACCGCACCAGTTTCTTTATTTTCCAACATAGAAATGGTGCCACCCGTATGAATCAATAATATTTTTTTCATCGTATTCACCTGCTTAAAATTTTACTATTTCAAATAGGACAACTTAATGATACGATAAAAGTAATGTATTTGGAAAGAGGTTTAAGGTTATGATCGCTATATTTACAGTCGGGTTCGCACCTGTTGTAGCATTAATGTCATTTTTTTACTTGAAAGATGAATATCAAGAGCCTATCCCACTAATCATCCGTTGTTTTTTATTGGGTAGTGTTCTTGTTTTTCCTATTATGTTCGTGCAACACGCATTTGTAAAAGAAGGCTTTGTTTTAAATAGCTTCTTAGAATCCTTTCTCCAAATTGCATTGCTAGAAGAATTTTTAAAATGGTTTATTTTTATGTTCTCCATGTACCATCATGAGGAATTTGATGACCATTATGATGGGATAGTTTATGCTACAGCGATCAGTCTTGGCTTTGCCTCAGTTGAGAATATCCTCTTTTTATTAACGAATGGAATAGAGTATGGTTTTTCCAGAGCCATATTTCCCGTATCTTCTCATGCCTTGTTCGGAGTGATTATGGGCTATTATATTGGAAAAGCAAAAACTCGTGAAAGTAGAACGAAGTATAACCTATGGTTGGCATTTTTCATCCCATTCTTGCTTCACGGCATTTATAATTATATTTTACAAACCGTCACAACGAATTGGTTATATTACTTGATTCCTTTTATGATTGTTTTATGGATGTTTGGACTACATCGGATGAAAGTAGCAAACCAACCAAATCTCAATTAAAGAACAGTAAGCATGTAGAGCATCACACCTCTACATGCTTTTTATTTTTCTATCATGTATAAAAATAGAGTTGCAACAAAAACTATCCTCAAGTAATTGCATTAGAGGAGGGTTAGGTTTGCGAACAACAAAGATTAGTTTATTAATCATCTTTAGTTTATTCCTGTTGCTCTTTATTAACGATGACAATCAGGAAATAAAAGCGTTTAGTCCCCAAGTAATTCAACATGGGGCGGTTGGTGATGATGTAATTGAACTTCAAGCTAGGTTACAATATTTAGGATTTTATAACGGAAATATTGACGGCGTGTTTGGCTGGGGTACGTATTGGGCACTTAGAAACTTCCAATATGAATTTGGGATGGAGATTGATGGATTAGCAGGTGAAGAAACTAAAAATAAACTGGTCCAAGCTAGTGAGTATGATGAAGCGTATGTAAAAGAACAAATTAAACAAGGTAACCGGTTTACGCATTATGGCGGAACTAATAAACAATCAGACACTGGAAATCAACAGAACCAGGAAGCCCAACAAACAGATAATACAACTGCGGTAAATGTACCTCAAGGATTTTCACAGAATGATATTCAGTTGATGGCTAACGCAGTCTATGGGGAGGCAAGAGGTGAACCATATGAAGGACAAGTGGCAGTGGCTGCTGTTATCTTGAATAGAGTGGCTAGCCCGAGCTTTCCTGATACAGTATCAGGGGTTATTTTTGAACCAAGGGCATTTACTGCTGTAGCTGATGGACAAATTTGGTTAACTCCAAATGAAACAGCCAAAGAAGCAGTTCTCGATGCGATTAATGGTTGGGATCCTTCGTCGAATGCGTTGTACTACTTTAATCCAGATACCGCAACTTCACCTTGGATATGGACCAGACCTCAAATTAAGCAAATCGGTAAACATATCTTTTGTAAATAGGAAGGCGTGAATAGTATGATTCGTTGGATTACCATTGGTGCTTTAACTTTAGGTTTAATTGGAACAGCAGTTTGGGGATACCAAGAACATCAAGAGAAGAATGCGATCTTAATACAAGCAGAGAATAGCTATCAAAAATCCTTTCATGAACTTACTTATTATATGGATTTATTGAATGATGAAATCGGGACAGTACTCGCAATGAATTCACATGAACGGCTGTCGCCTCAATTCGTTGATATTTGGCGAATTGCTTCAGAAGCTAATACAAATGTTTCTCAGTTGCCTCTTGGTCTGTTGCCTTTTAATAAGACAGAGGAGTTTCTATCGGATATCGGTGATTTCACTTATAGAACAGCAATCCGCAATCTAGATGACGATCCATTGACATCAGAAGAGACAAAGGTGTTAGAGGATTTATATGTGCAAGCAAAGGAAATTAAGGACGAATTAAGACATGTGCAACATATGGCGCTTGAAAATAATTTACGCTGGATGGATGTTCAACTAGCCTTGGTGAATAATGACCAATCTGACAATACAATCATTGATGGTTTTAAAACCGTTGAAAAACAAGTGGAAGGCTATACTGAGGCGAATAGCCAATCTGGTTTAATCGGTGTAAGTACAAAACCGCAAAATCATATTGAAGATTTGCCTGGAGAAAAGCTAACCGAAAAAGAAGTACAAGACTTGGGGCGAACAGTTTTAGGTGTTGATCAAAGTGAAGAAATGGATGTTACCTCTTCAGGAGATGGAGCAGATATACCTTTTTATACCGTTTCCTATCATGATGATGATAAAAGGACATATATGGATGTGACACAAAAGGGTGGATACCCGCTAACGATATTAATTGAGCGGCCAATCGGGGATAAAAAATTAAGTTTGCATGATGGAGCAGAAAAAGCTGAAGAATATTTGGAACAAATGAATATTGAAAATATGGAATTATATCAAAGCATGGAATTGGATAAAGTCGGAATGTATTCTTTCCTGTATAACCAGGATGGAATCCGTGTGTACTCTGATTCGGTGGAAGTAAAAGTTGCTTTGGACAATGGAGATATTCTCGGTTTAACTGCAGAAAACTATTATAGTAACCATCATAAACGAGAAATAGCTGAACCTACGCTTAGTGAAGAAGATGCCTTAGAGTATGTTAATCCGAATGTAAAAATTGAAGAGGCTGACCTTGCGATAATCACTAATGACCTTGATGAAGAAGTTTTAGTGTACGAATTCCTAGGTACATTGAATAATGAAACGTATCGTATTTTCATCAATGCAGAAGATGGAACGGAAGAAATGGTTGAAAAACTAGGAGGCAAGGAATTAAAATATTCTCTTGATTTTTAGGGGTAGGCTAAAGCCTTCCCCTTTTCAAATAAATCTGTAATAATAAATATATAATAATTTGAATAATTGAGAGAAGAATTGAGGTAACAAGATGAAGGGGATTTCCATCAAAGTTGGAACAAAGGTCAGTTTGATATTAAATGAACCAGGGAAGAGTAAGGAAGAATACTACAGTAAAATAATCGATATGAAAGAAAACTATATTATTTTGGACAATCCGGTTCATAAGGCTACAAGGAAAACTATATATTTTCCCGTCGGTACTTCTTTTAACTTAAGTTTTGTAGGAGACGACCAAGCAGTATATGAGTTTTCCACTAAAATTGCTGCCAGGCTAAAATTAAAATTTCCTGCCTTAGCGGTTCCTATGCCTAAATTAGAAGATCTACATAGGATTCAACGTAGGGAGTTTGTGCGGGTAGATGCAATTGTAGATGTCGCTGTTCACCGGAAAGATAAATACAATCGAGCATTTACTACAGTTACATCAGATATTAGTGGTGGCGGCTTATCACTTATCTTACCTAAAAAAGAATCCCTTGAAATGGATGAAGTCGTTGATATCTGGCTGAGTCTTGGTTTCATATCTGGGACATATCATTATATACATACAAGTGCTAAAGTAGTGTTTATCCAATCAAAAGATGGTATTCGTTCAGCTTCCGTTAAGTTTGAATCTATAAAAACACAAGAGCAACAGTTAATTGTCAGTTATTGTTTTGAAAAACAGAGGGAAATGAGAAAAAAAGAATATTCTTAAGTAGAGAATTCTAGACCTTACAATTTAAATTATGCTATGATGAATAGTAGATAGGTTTAATAATTGCTTGATCATGTGGTAGGTAAGATGCATGGTCGGAGAGGACGGCAGGTTGTACATGCAGGAACAGAATACAGCAATTGCAATCGACGGGCCAGCAGCAACTGGAAAGAGTACCGTCGCAAAAATTGTAGCTGAAAAATTAAAATATATTTATGTGGATACAGGAGCGATGTATAGAGCCCTCACATTAAAGGTACTGAATCTGGATATAGACCCTTCAGATGAAGAAGCAGTGTTGGAAGTGCTTTTGGAAACCGATATTGAACTGACCAATGAATCAAACGGGCAGCGGGTTCTTTTAGACGGGCAGGATGTCACAAATGAAATACGTCATCAACCTGTATCTGCAAATGTATCATACATAGCTAAACTCCCTACTGTACGAAAAGAAATGTTGAAAAGACAGCAGGAATTGGCTAAAGACCGTGGAGTAGTTATGGACGGTCGGGACATAGGCACCCACGTACTTCCCAACGCTGCAGTTAAAATTTTTCTTGTGGCTTCGGTGGAAGAAAGGGCAAAAAGACGTCATGAAGAAAACATGGCAAAAGGCATCCCGTCAGAACTAGACCAACTGAAAAAGGAAATTCAACAAAGAGATGAAATTGACTCTAATCGTGAAATCGCTCCATTAACAAAGGCTGAGGATGCAATTGAAGTAGACACTACTTCTTTATCTATAGAAGAAGTTGTCGATCGTATTTTACTCGAAGTAGAGAAGTACAAAACTACACAATTGTAGAAGACTTTACTTGACAAAAAAATGTAATTATTAGAAGTTATAAAAAGAATCATTTATAATCGTATGATGTCAATAGGAGGGCTAAGGATATGAGTAACGAATTTAACGAAATACCAGAACTAAACGTAGGGGATACGGTAACGGGGACGATTGTTAAGGTAGAGGAAAAACAAGTTCTCGTTGATATCGGTTATAAAACAGAAGGGATTGTTCCGATAAGTGAACTTTCCAGTCTGCATGTTGAGCTTCCAAGTGATGTTGTAAGCGAAGGAGATACTATTACACTGCAAGTGAAAAAAGTTACGGATGACGAAGTTGTGTTATCTAAAAAAGCAGTAGATGCTGAAAAAGCATGGGCAGATCTACAAGAGAAATTTGACAATAAAGAAGTCTTTGAAACTGTCGTTAAAGAAGTAGTTAAAGGTGGACTTGTTGTCGATGTGGGTGTGAGAGGATTTATCCCTGCATCACTTGTAGAAACATATTATGTAGAAGATTTCAGTGACTATAACGGAAAGACTCTAGAGGTCATCGTTGAAGAACTGGATAGCAGCCAAAATCGTGTGATTTTATCACACCGTGCAGTAGTGGAAAGAGAAGCTGAAGCGAACAAAAAAAATCTGTTGGAATCGCTCGAAGAAGGTCAAGTAATTGAAGGGACTGTACAACGCTTAACAAGTTTTGGTGCATTTGTTGATATTGGTGGTATTGATGGTTTAGTCCATATCTCGCAACTAGCCCACCATCATGTTGAAAAAGCATCAGATGTTGTTTCAGAAGGAGATAAAATCAAAGTAGAGATTTTATCCGTTGATCGTGACAGCGAAAGAATTTCTCTATCCCATAAGGCGACACTTCCAGGACCATGGACAAATATCGGTGAAAAGGTTGCGCAAGGTGATGTACTTGAAGGTACAGTAAAACGACTGGTGAGCTTTGGTGCATTTGTTGAATTGTTCCCGGGAGTAGAGGGACTAGTGCATATTTCACAAATAGCTAACCGTCATATTGGTACCCCTCAGGAAGTTCTTGAAGTCGACCAAAAAGTCAATGTAAAAGTACTTGATGTAAACGAAGAAGAAGAACGTATATCACTGAGTATCAAAGAACTTGAGCAACAACAGCAACAAGAAGAAGTAAAAAATTATGAAAAAGATGATGATCATTCCGGTTTTCAATTGGGAGACGTGATTGGTGATCAACTGGATAAATATAAATAAAAAGAATTAAAAGCTTTCCCTATAGGGAAAGCTTTTTTTGTGTTTACTATATGAGTTAATCCGGATATCATTTCGTATAACAAGCTCACTTTTTTGGAACAATGATGACAAAGGAGTGAGAATATGAATGAGTATACATATGCTATTGTGTTTGGAATAGCGGTAGGTACTCTATCGCGTATTTTAATGTTGAAAACGGATTACAGACAATATCCAACATACCTTCACGGTAAGATTATCCACGTCTCTTTAGGCTTTATCGCAGCAGCATTAGGTGCGATTGCAGTCCCTGCCTTACTTGAGCAAGAATATACAGCAGTAACATTGTTGACAGTGGCCGCAACACAGTTTCGTGACGTTAGAAATATGGAAAGAAACACATTGACTGAGATTGATCAATTTGAGCTTGTACCGAGAGGAAAGTCTTATATAGAAGGTATAGCGATTTCCTTTGAAAGCAGAAATTATTTATGTGTTTTCACTGCTTTCATATCCGCATTATTATACATTCACTTTATTTTACCAATTGCTATTTTAGGCAGCATACTCTGTATATTAATAGCGATGAAATTGATGAGTGGAAGTACAATAAAGGATATAGCTGAGATTGTTCCGATCCCTTTAAAGTTTGAAGGAGCAGGGCTTTACGTTGATAATATTTATATTATGAATATTGGGGTAGAAGAAAGAAGGGAAGAAATATTAAAGTACGGGATGGGCTTTTTGATACTTCCGAAAAATAGGGACATCGTGCAAACGTTAGCTAATTTAGGGCAAAGACAAGCAATGCTTCATGATGTATCCGTTTCATTAGGTATCTTTCGTGATTCAGGAACTCCAGCTCTAACACCATTAATTAAAAGAGATCTGGTTGATGGCAGAGTAGGAATGTTCATTCTACCTCAAACTCGTGATATTGATTTAGCAATTAAAATAATCGGTTCTGTACCTGTGTTGGAGAGTGCGATAAGACTTCCATCTGAATCAAAACCTTATAATGGAAAGAGTGATGAATAGTGGTAATTGAGAAAGCCATCCTCGCAGTTGTAACTACTAATAACACAAAGATTACTGGTGGAGCACCAATTTTTATTTGTGAATCCAAGAATGAATTGCAAACCATTTGTGCTAATCTTGAGGCAATAACAGATGGAATTGCCCATGCATTAAGTGAAGAGCTTTATATCGTCGTTAAACATTGATATTGGTTTAAAATTGTTTATATGGCTTGGTTTTGCTAGAATAATGAAGTAATGAAAAGTATGTTTGAGAAGGGAAGTTCCTTTCATGAGAAAATCAGTAGTAGCAATAGTAGGTCGACCGAATGTCGGCAAATCAACAATCTTCAACCGTCTAGTGGGTGACAGAATTTCCATCGTTGAAGATATTCCTGGTGTTACCAGGGATCGGATATACTCTAAAGCAGAGTGGTTAAATAATGAATTTAATCTTATTGATACAGGTGGAATTGAATCTGGTGATGAGCCATTACTTGTACAAATGCGAGAACAAGCCGAAATAGCCATCGATGAAGCGGATGTAATCATCTTCCTAGTTGATGGGAAAAGCGGGATCACTGCAGCAGATGAAGAGGTAGCCAAACTTTTATTTAAATCTAATAAACCTGTAGTATTGGGTGTAAATAAAATGGATAACCCAGAAATGAGAGAAACCATTTATGAATACTATTCTCTTGGCTTTGGTGAGCCATTCCCTGTATCGGGGGCACATGGACTTGGTTTAGGTGATCTGTTGGATAAAGTAGTCAGTTACTTTCCGGAACAGCAGGAACCTGAAGAAGACGATGAAACAATCTATTTCAGTTTAATTGGTCGTCCGAACGTAGGGAAATCCTCTTTAGTAAATGCCATGCTGAATGAAGAACGTGTAATCGTCAGTGATATCGCTGGTACTACGAGAGACGCTGTAGACACAAGGTTCAGTCGAGAAGGGCAGGACTATGTAATTACGGACACCGCGGGAATGAGAAAACGTGGAAAGGTGTATGAAACGACCGAAAAATATAGTGTGCTTCGTGCATTAAAAGCAATTGAACGTTCCGACGTTGTCCTTATTTTAATTGATGCAGAAACTGGAATCATGGAACAAGACAAAAAAATTGCAGGAATAGCTCATCAAGAAGGAAGAGCTATTGTCATTGTGGTCAATAAATGGGATACGGTTGAATCCAATGAAAAAGCAATGCGGGAATTTGAAGAACAAATTAGAGTGCATTTTCAGTTTCTTGAATACGCACCAATTGTGTTTCTATCCGCCAAAACTAAAAAGCGATTGCATACACTATTGCCTGTAATCAATATGGCGAGTGAAAACCATGTAAAACGGATACCGACCAATCTATTAAATGACGTAATTATGGATGCGTTAGCTATCAATCCGACACCGACATATAAGGGAAGACGGTTGAAGGTATTGTATAGTACACAAGTTGCGGTAAAACCCCCATCTTTTGTGGTTTTTGTTAATGACCCGGAACTGATGCATTTTTCATATGAAAGATTTTTAGAAAATCAGATCAGGGAAGCGTTTGACTTTACTGGTACGCCAATCAAAATTTTCGTAAGGAAGCGACAGTAGAGTTAAAGGAGGAATTATCTTGAAAAAGGTAGCAGTGTTAGGTGCAGGAAGCTGGGGAACAGCTTTAAGTATTGTATTAGCTGAAAACGGCCATGATGTCAGGTTATGGAGCCATAGGGCAGAACAGGCTGAGGAGATTAACAAAACAAAACGGAACGATCGATATCTGGATGTTACTCTACCTGATCAGATAACTGCATTTTACAATCTCAAAGAAGCTGTACAAGATGTGGAAGCGATTGTGATCGTCGTACCTGCAAAAGCAATACGTGAGGTAGCGCGATCATTGACAGGAATTATACCGGAACATGCAACAATCATTCATGCTACAAAAGGTATTGAGCCGATTACTCTAATGCGTGTGTCTGAAATGATAGCTGAAGAGTTGCCTGAATATCCAGCAGATAATATTGTTGTATTATCTGGGCCAAGCCACGCGGAAGAGGTTGCATTGAGACATCCGACAACGGTTACGGTAGCCGCTAAAAATGCAGATAAGAACAAACACGCCCAAAATCTCTTTAATAGTGATACGTTTAGGGTCTATACAAGTCAGGATGTATTGGGAATAGAATTGGGTGGAGCTTTAAAAAACATTATTGCACTTGGGGCTGGTATTTCCGATGGTTTAGGATTTGGTGATAATGCAAAAGCTGCATTGATCACAAGAGGGCTTGCGGAAATTACACGACTTGGTACCTCTTTAGGTGCCAATCCTTTCAGTTTTCTAGGATTATCTGGTGTAGGTGACTTGATTGTAACGTGCACAAGTGTTCACAGCCGAAATTGGCGTGCAGGAAACCTGTTGGGAAAAGGGCATGAATTGGAAGCTGTGCTGGAAGAAATGGGCATGGTAGTCGAAGGTGTCCGTACGGTGAAAGCTGCACAACAAATCGCTGAAAAACAAGATGTTGAAATGCCCATTACAACGGGAATCTACCAAATTCTTTTTGAAGGTAAAAAACCTGAAGAGGTAGTCAATCAATTAATGAACCGAGACAAACGTGAAGAATTGGCAGAACTGGAGATATTGCTAAAAGAACATGATTCTTAATTCACACGCATTTCCTTCGCTTGCATATAATATTTTGAAATTATGAATCAAGGAGGAAATGCGGTGAACAACTTTCAAAAAGGAATGTTCGATAAAATTCAACAAAACGCAAACATATCACCTGATGAAATATTTAAAGTAGCTGACTCGGTAAAGAATGCAGATTTTTCCGATGAGCAAACAGTTCGTGATCTTATCCAACGTTTATCACGGATGGCAGGTAAGCCTGTCTCGAAGCAAAAAGAGGATAAGATTGTTGAGGCTATAGTTAAGAATAAAATGCCAATGGATTCTAAAGCCATGAATAAATTTTTCGATAATTAATGCGGTATTAGGCAGATGAGGATGCATAAGTCATAATTCTCGCATAGAATACATCGCACAAGCATTCATGGATAGAGTCTGCGTGGGTATTATCTAGTCACCCGAGATGGAGTCAGCCCCCCTCCGTCTCGGTTCTTTTTTTGCATCATTTTAATATAAGAATACTTCATGCTTATGATATAATATGGGATGGTTTCGGTAGATTTTACAAGTTAGAGGTGAATTATAAAATGAGTATATCTATGCTAAAAATGTACATTTCGTTTGTAGGAATGATTTTATTATTTATAGCATTAGGTCTAATCTGGTTAAGCAGAAAGAAATTAACAGGTTGGTTAGCAAATGTAATATCCCTTTTAGCATACTTCAGTTTAGTTTCAGGAGCTATTATCATTCTCTTTGTCGTCTTTACAGGACCTACAAGATAGTTATCAGGAGGTTAAGCATTGAAAGTTTCATACATAAAAGGTACTTTATTAGGATTATTTATTCTCTTGCTGACAGGATGCATGTATCCGGATAGTGAAAGAGCAGAGAATCAAGTCCCCCATGATACACAGCTTGAAATTGTACAAAATGCAGTAGATACTTATCGCGAGAAAACTGGTGGATTGGTACCTATCCGGACTAAACCTAGTGATACACCTATTTTTGAAAAGTATCTGGTTGACTTCAGCTTATTGAAGGAACAAAATGCCATCTCTGAAATTCCGGGGAATGCTTTTGAAAATGGTGGATATTATCAATATATCTTAATTACGCCGGAAGAAAATCCAACAGTTAAAGTCATTGATCTTCGCGTTACTGAAAAGATTCGTAGTGTCAACATTCGATTAAATGCATTTAGGCAAGAACACACCTATCCTGCATTTGGTGAAAAAGTAGAAGATGGGATTTATCTAATCGATCACGAAAAATTAAAACTCGACGATCCACCAACCGTAGTAAGCCCATATAGTCAAGAAAACCTTCCACTTGTAATGGACGTGCATGGAAATCTATATGTAGACTATCGAATTGACTTACAACGTGCTTTAGAGGAATATGACCATGACTATAAAGAGGGGGATGACATTCGATTCTTATTGACGGATCATACCCCTTTTGCACCAACATATTCTCTTCCTTATACTGTTAAAGACGGAGAACCGGTATTTATGATGGAAGAATGAAAGGATAGTACTATAGTGAAGATCCAGGCATAAACAAACACCCTTGCGACATATATATTGTTGCAAGGGTGTTTTTATTGATTTTAATATCCTAATGGAAGATTAAATAAAGTGCTGATAAATAAAATCTAGGCTATTTGCTATCATCAATAGCTCGGCCGCTCCTGAGATACCTTGTTTTCCTTGGGAGGCGGTGAGATTGGACTGTGAAACATATAAGAGTGTTTCATAATAATTTCCAGCAGGTTGTATCAATTTTAATATGTTTTAAAAAGGAGTAAGCTCTCCTTGTTATCCTAAATAAGAATTATGGGGTGATAATCAGCAATGGAGTATATATAATTTTTAAAAATATATTTTTGCTATTCTAGTATACCTGAATCATGCATAATTCTTTGGGACAACATCATAGACTTGTAGTGGCAAGAAATAATCTGTTGTATTAATTATAGTTTTAGGATCGGGAGGGATTACTTTGGAGAAAATCGATATTTTTAAAGATATTTCTAAGCGGACAAATGGAGATATATATCTCGGGATCGTGGGGGCAGTCCGTACAGGAAAATCGACTTTTATCAAGAGGTTTATGGAACTTGTCGTACTGCCGAATATCGTTGATGAAAGTGATAGGGCAAGAGCCTTAGATGAACTTCCTCAAAGCGCAGCAGGGAAAACCATCATGACGACAGAGCCTAAGTTCATTCCAAATCAAGCGGTTACAGTAAATGTAGATGAAGGATTAGATGTAAATGTACGTCTTGTCGATTGTGTAGGTTATGCAGTGGAAGGCGCCAAAGGATTTGAAGATGAGAACGGGCCAAGGATGATTCATACACCATGGTATGAAGAACCTATTCCGTTTCATGATGCAGCAGAAATAGGAACACGTAAAGTTATTCAAGAACACTCAACCATTGGAATTGTTGTTACTACAGATGGATCCATCGGTGAGATTCCTCGTTCGGACTATGTGGAAGCAGAGGAAAGGGTAATTGAAGAGTTAAAGGATGTAGGAAAGCCATTTATTATGGTTGTCAACTCCGTACGCCCGACAAGTCCAGAGACTGAATTTTTACGCCAAGAACTATCCGAGAAATATGATATTCCTGTTATAGCTGTAAGTGTAGAAAATATGACGGAGCATGATGTCTATAAAGTACTAAGAGAAGCATTATTTGAGTTCCCGGTACTGGAAGTGAATGTAAACCTTCCGAGCTGGGTGATGGTATTAAAAGAAGATCATTGGCTCAGAGAAAATTACCAGGAGGCCATTCAGAATACAGTCAAAAACATAAAGCGATTGCGAGATGTTGATGAGATTGTTGCGACATTTTCTGAATATGAATACATTGAGCGTGCAAATCTAGCTGGAATGGAGATGGGAGATGGAATTGCTGAAATTGATCTCCACTCACCGCCTGAACTGTATGATGAGATTTTAAAAGAGATTGTCGGGGAAGAAATTCGAGGGAAAGATCATTTATTAGAACTCATGCAGGAATTCACTCACGCGAAGAGGGAATATGATCAAATTGCAAGTGCACTACAGATGGTTAAACAAACAGGCTACGGTATCGCAGCACCTAGTGTACAGGATATGATACTGGATGAACCTGAAATAATTCGTCAAGGAACAAGATTTGGTGTTCGGCTTAAAGCTGTTGCACCTTCCATTCATATGATAAAAGTTGAAGTGGAGTCAGAATTTGCTCCTATTATCGGAACGGAGAAGCAAAGTGAAGAGCTAGTAAGATATTTGATGCAAGACTTTGAGGATGATCCTCTATCCATTTGGGAATCCGATATCTTCGGCAGGTCACTGAGCTCCATTGTACGTGAAGGAATTCAAGGAAAAATCTCATTAATGCCAGAAAATGCTAGATATAAATTAAAGGATACACTAGAGCGAATTATTAACGAAGGATCTGGCGGATTGTTGGCAATTATCTTATAGCAGCTGAAATAGGCTGCTTTTTATTTTTTTAACGGAAGGAAAATCCTTTTTGTTGTCGAATAGCTATAGTAACGGTAAAAACAAATAAAAAACTACTTTCACGCTTGAATAATCTGTAAAATTGGGTGAAATACCATGTTTTACAAAAATATTAGAGAAAAAGCGCACATATTGTTGAATTTTAATGCAAAGTCATATATTATAAGGCTTGTTACTAATTTGATTTAGTAACCAAGTATAAAAAAAGGCAAAGTTGTGAACAAATGAATTAAGTAGTTTTTTGTTTGTTGCACTGTCAAGTTTAACATTTTGGGAGGAGGTGAATGTCATGAACAAAACAGATTTAATCAATGCAGTAGCTGAGAAGACTGAGCTTTCTAAGAAAGACGCTACGAAAGCAGTTGAAGCTGTATTTGACTCTGTCATGGATTCACTTAAAAACGGTGAAAAGGTACAGTTGATTGGATTCGGAAACTTTGAGGTGCGCGATCGTGCAGCTCGTAAAGGCCGTAACCCACAAACTGGAGAAGAAATTGAAATCCCTGCAAGCAAAGTTCCTGCGTTCAAACCAGGTAAAGCTCTTAAAGACGCTGTTAAATAATTTGCTACATAGGGCTGATAAAGGGTACGTTCCTACGTACCCTTTTTTATGTACTGTTATCCACAGCAAATAGAATGCAGTCAATGTGAAAATATGCATATAATAGAGGATGGTAGATGGATTCTCCCAAACGTCCAATTTGCTAGGAATTATTATTGTTCTTTAAAATACTTTGTTTAAGGGGATGGAAGTATGAAAGATACTAAAACTGATTTTATCGTAATTAAAGCACTTGAAGACGGGGTAAACGTGATAGGATTAACGCGTGGAACAAACACAAAATTTCATCATACAGAAAAACTCGATAAAAATGAGATTATGATTGCACAGTTCACTGAACATACTTCAGCTGTTAAAATCAGAGGTAAAGCATTAATTCAAACTAGTAATGGGGAAATGAGCAACGAATAATAAGTCCTCTATAATCTATCATCTTTTCCTGTCAGTAAGGATGTAGATTATAGTTAAATATGCTATAATGACTAAGGCACTTCAATTGATGAAAGGGCTTAGGTGATTTTTTTGAGTAAATCAATGAATGAAATAACTTTATACAAAGAGATAATAGAAAACAAAACAAATCATGACTTCCTAAGGAAAACTATACACAAGCCCGTAATTGATGAGGATAAATTGTTTATCCTATTGAAGCTCATTCCTAAGGACACTGCTTCAGCGCAAACGAACCGCGACGTTTATATCATTACTACGATGCTTGTTCAAGTTGCGTTGGATACCCATGAGCTTGTTATGGATAATGATGATAATGAAACTGACGATGAGAAACTTGTTAAGCAGCTTTATGTACTAGCAGGTGATTATTATAGTGGATTATACTATTATCTGCTTTCAGAAATAGATGACTTGACATTCATACATAAACTAGCATCAGCAATAAAAGCGATTAATGAACGAAAGATGAAGCTTTATTATGGAGAGTATGAAACTTTCAGTGAATATACAAGCTTAAAAGTGGAAGTTGAGAGTCTCCTAATTGAAACCGTCGCCAATTATTTTCAGCATATCGATTTTATAGATTGTGTGAAACAATGGCAATATATCAAACTCCTTAGCAAAGAAAAGGAACGTATCGTCAACGATGAGATTTTACTTAACAGTATGATGGATTCCAAGAAAACGAACCCATATATGACTGCTGAAGATAAATTTAGTTCGATCATTCAAAGAGAATGGACAAGTTTTAATAATAAATTAATGAAATTGCCTCATTCAACTACCGACCTTCAATCTTATTTCAACCAGAAAATGGTCGACCATGTATATAGAAATACCTTAAATGCGGAAGAAGGGTAAAACGTGCATAAACAATCAAAAGAAGAAAGAGTACATTACGTATTTGAAAAAATATATAAAAATTACGATTCCATGAACTCCATTATTTCTTTTCAACAGCACAAAGCTTGGCGAAATGATGTTATGGCTAGAATGCATGTGGAAAAGGGCGCGAAGGCATTAGACGTATGTTGTGGTACTGGGGACTGGTCTGTTTCTCTAGCTCATGCAGTAGGTGAAGAGGGAGAAGTAATTGGCTTGGACTTCAGCGAAAATATGCTATCTATTGCCGAAGATAAAAAAGAAAAGTTGAATTTAAATCAAGTGAAATTTGTACATGGCAATGCAATGGAATTACCTTTTCCTGATAATACGTTCGATTATGTGACAATCGGATTTGGACTTAGAAATGTTCCCGACTATATGACCGTATTAAAAGAGATGTACAGGGTTGTAAAACCAAATGGAAAGGTAGTTTGCCTCGAAACTTCTCAACCAGAGTTGATTGGCTTTAAGCAATTATATTTCTTTTATTTTCGTTTTATCATGCCATTGTTTGGGAAGATATTCGCGGAAAGTTATGATGAGTACGCTTGGTTAAACGAATCAACAAAGAGTTTCCCTGATAAAAGGAAACTGAAAGAAATGTTTCAAGAGGCAGGCTTTTCTTTTGTCGAGGTGAAGAGCTATACACTTGGCGTAGCAGCGATGCATATGGGAACGAAGCAAATTCGCTGATAAAGGCCTTTTAGATGTAATTTGAAAATAAAGGTGACACATATGAAACTACCTAAAACATACGGATACTTAAAAAAGGATCTTGAAGTAATCGAAGAAGCTTTAAATCAAACGATTCAAGCTGAACACCCTGTCTTACGTCAAGCTTCGATAGATTTATTAAATGCTGGTGGAAAGCGAATTCGTCCTGTATTTGTGATTTTAGCCGGACAACTGGGTGACTATGATGCAGAAAGTATAAGTAAAGCTGCTGTTGCACTTGAATTAATACATATGGCAACGCTTGTCCATGATGATGTGATTGATGAAGCAACGTTACGCAGAGGCAAGCCCACCATAAAACATTTATATGGAAACCGTATAGCAATGTATACAGGGGATTATATCCTTGCCAGAGCTTTAGAAGAGGTAACAACAATAAATAATCCGAAAGCACATCGGGTACTCTCTAAAGCGTTAGTGGAAGTTGCCATAGGAGAAATTGATCAAATTCAGGATAAATTTAACTGGGAGCAGAATCTTAGAGATTATTTACGAAGAATTAAACGTAAAACAGCACTTTTAATTGCGACTAGCTGTCAGCTTGGAGCACTTCTTTCAGGTCTTTCCGATAAGGAAGTGAAGCTCCTTTATCGTTATGGCTATTACATTGGAATGTCGTATCAAATAATTGATGACATATTGGACTTTACGGAAACGGCGAAGCAATTAGGAAAACCTGCGGGAAATGACCTTTTGCAAGGGAATATTACCCTTCCGGTCCTATATGCCATTCGAGACCGGGAATTTAATGAAATGGTACAAGAGGTTTTTAAAAAACCTGATCTCATACAGTCAGACGACATGAAATTAGTAATCAATACATTAAAACAAACCGATGCAATACGGAAATCCTATGAATTAAGTGACATGTATTTGAAAAAAGCACTGGATACTTTGAATGAATTGCCTAACAGCAAATCAAAGATAACACTACAAACCATTGCTAAATACATTGGAAGAAGAAGAGTTTAATGATAAAATTTGTTATTTCTTCAAGACTTTTGTATAATTTTATAGGTTAATAAATCAGCATAACTAAAGAGGTGTAGGAATGGAAAAAACATTTTTAATGGTAAAACCAGATGGTGTACAACGCAATCTAATCGGAGAAATCGTTTCACGTTTCGAAAAGAAAGGTTTCAGACTAGCGGGTGCGAAACTGATGCAAGTTTCCAACGAATTGGCTGAAGAACATTATGGTGAACATAAAGAAAGACCTTTCTTCGGAGAATTAGTTGAATTTATCACTTCTGGACCAGTGTTTGCAATGGTTTGGGAAGGTGAAAATGTTATCTCAACAGCACGTAACATGATGGGGAAAACAAACCCAAGTGAAGCTGCTCCAAGCACAATCCGTGGTGACTATGGTGTAACTGTTGGAAAGAATATCATTCACGGTTCTGATTCACCAGAAAGTGCAGAAAGAGAAATCAACTTATTCTTTGACGAAAAAGAATTGGTATCTTACGAAAAAGTTGATACAACTTGGATCTACTAATCCAACCACTAACCTCCGTTTATATAACGGAGGTTTTTACAAATAAAAATACATGATGGATTATTCTCTGGCGTATGATATGTGGTGCAAGTACGCTGGTTGTAGCTTCATTCCATCATCAAATTATTAAAATGTTTATATGAAACAGCATAGGGGGAGCAATATGTTGGATGACTATCTAGAATTTATCCAAAAAGTAAACAAAAAATATGATATTGACCTCAGTCTATATAAAGAAACTCAAATGAAAAGAAGAATAACAACATTGCGTGATAAACGAGGGTTTTCCAGCTATGTTCAATACTACGAAGCAATGAATAAAGATGTTGAACTGCAGATAGAATTTATAGACCGATTGACAATTAATGTTTCAGAATTTTTCCGCAACATCAAGCGATGGGATGTTTTAAAGGACAAAGTAATTCCGCATATTTCACATAATAAATCTCGAATTTCAATTTGGAGTGCCGCTTGTTCGACTGGAGAAGAACCTTATAGCATCGCTATACTATTCAAAGAATATTTCCCTCACGTACAAATTGAGATCCTGGCGACTGATATTGATGATAAAGCACTTAGTAAGGCGAAGGAAGGTTTATATTTTGAACAATCTTTGAAAGAGGTTCCTCCTTCTCTAAAACAAAAATATTTTACTAAAACTCAAGCAAAGTATAAAGTCGACCCGGCGTTGAGAAGGAATATAACGTTTAAGAAACATAATTTATTGGCTGAACGCTATCCTACTAACTATGATTTAATAATCTGCCGTAACGTTCTGATTTACTTTACGGACGAAGCAAAAGAGCAAATTTATACTGGATTTAGTAACTCGCTGATCAATCAGGGGGTGCTTTTTGTAGGGAGTACCGAACAAATCTTCTCACCGGAGAAGTATAATTTCAAATTATTGGATACATTTTTCTATCAAAAGCATAAAAACTAAAATCATTTAATTTTTACGGTAATTTAATTCCAAAAAAATGTTCGAATATGTTATAGTAATTAGAAATCTAATTCAGTACATAATTATTAATTGCTTGGGAAAAAGGAGAATGCTACATTGAGGTACTTAACTGCAGGTGAATCACATGGTAAACAATTAACAACAATTGTAGAAGGCGTTCCTTCTAATCTACCTATTACAAAGGAAGACATCAATCATTCCCTATTAAGGAGACAACAGGGCTATGGTCGTGGAAAAAGAATGCAAATTGAAAAGGACCTTGTAGAGGTTACCGGTGGTATCAGACACGGATATACGTTAGGCTCGCCAATATCACTAGTTATCAATAATGATGACTACAAACATTGGACGGATATAATGGGGGAGGATCCGATTGCTGAAGATACGAAGCTACGCCGTGTTGTGACCCGTCCGAGACCAGGACATGCCGACCTAAATGGTGCTTTAAAATATGGTCATCGAGATATAAGAAATATTCTTGAGCGTTCTTCTGCGAGAGAGACGGCTGCAAGAGTCGCTGCTGGTGCTGTTGCGAAAAAGTTGCTTAGGGAACTAGGTATAGAGGTAGCCGGATACGTAAAAGAAATTGGTGGAATCATAGCTGAGGAAAAAGATGGTCTGTCAATCAAAGAAAGACAAGAAATCGCTCAAAATTCACCAGTTATGGTACTTGATTCATCAGCTGAAAAAGAGATGATGGCAAAAATCGACTTGGCAAAAAGCGAGGGAGACACGCTTGGCGGTGTCTGTGAAGTCTATGTGGAAGGTGTGCCAGCTGGGGTAGGATCGTATGTTCATTATGATCGTAAGCTCGACGCAAGAATTGCGGGTAGTGTAGCAAGTATTAATGCTTTTAAAGGTGTTGAATTTGGTATTGGTTTCCAAGCTGCAAAGATTTTTGGAAGTGAGAACCATGATGAGATTGCTTGGAATGAGGAACGGGGATATTATCGTACGTCCAACCGATTGGGCGGTTTTGAGGGCGGTATGACTACTGGGATGCCAATAGTAGTAAGAGGGGTCATGAAGCCAATTCCTACTTTGATGAAGAAACCATTGCAAAGTGTTGATATTGATACAAAGGAACAAATCACAGCGACAATTGAAAGATCTGATCCTTGTGCAGTGCCAGCAGCCTCTGTAGTCATGGAGCATGTAGTTGCTTTTGAAATTGCAAAAGCGATTACTGAGCAATTCCCACATGATCAATTTCCAAAGCTAAAAGAAGCCATTGACCAGTACCGAGATGAAATTAGGTGGTTTTAGTGCAAGAGCTATCTGTAAAACATAGTAACGGAGTCTATTCCATTTTAGTTGGAAATGGACTTCGTTTTAAACTACATGAGTATTTAAAGAAGTCCTATACGAAGGTACTTATAATTTCCGATGAGAATGTAGCTAAGTATTATCTAGAAGATGTAAAGAAAGGTCTGGATAACTTTTCTTTGGCTTCATACACGATACCTTCAGGTGAGCATTCCAAACATATTGATGTTTATTATGAGATACAGACAAGAGCAATTGAAATCGGTATGGATCGGAACTCTTTGATTATTGCTTTAGGTGGTGGAGTAGTAGGAGATCTTGCCGGATTTGTCGCCGCTACCTTTATGCGGGGTATCGATTATATTCAAGTACCAACCACGATACTTGCTCACGACAGCAGTGTAGGAGGTAAAGTGGCTATAAATCATTCTCTTGGAAAAAATTTAATCGGTGCTTTTTATCCTCCAGTGGGTGTTTTTTATGATATGGAAACTTTAACTTCCTTATCGGAACGCGAGACACGTTCTGGTTATGCAGAATTAATTAAAGAGGCGTTAATTTCCAGTGAAGAATTATTTTATTCCATGATTGAAACAGATTTAGAATCCATATCAACGGAGAAGTTACAGGAATATATTATGGCTGGTATAAGAGTGAAACAAGGAATTGTGGAAGCTGACGAGAAAGAACATGGAATCCGTATGTTCTTGAATTTAGGTCATACGCTAGCTCATGCACTGGAAGCTGAATTAGGATATGGCAAAATCACTCATGGAGAGGCAGTTGCCATCGGGTTATTGTTCTCTATCCATGTAAGTGAAAAAGTTTATCAGAAAAAACTTCCATTTGATCGATTAAAAGGCTGGCTCGTAGCGAATAATTATCCGATACTATCGACCTTCGATAGTAAAGAAATCATAAAACATATGAAATCAGATAAGAAGACTATCGGACAACAAATTAAAATGGTTTTAATGGAAGCACCTGGACAGTTAAAAGTAGAACAGATTACCGACGATGAATTAAATAATCATCTTAATACATTTAAAGAAAGGTTGGTGTAAACATGGTGTCGAGGGGAATACGAGGTGCAACCACAATAAAAGAAAATAACGCTGAGGAAATTATCCAACAGACGAAACTCGTGTTAAAGGAAATGATTGACAGCAACAATGTGAAACCAGAGAATGTGTCACATGTATTCATTTCCGCTACAAAAGATATAAATGCAGTGTTTCCTGCTCGGGCCTTAAGAGAATTTCCAGGCTGGACATATGTGCCTGTCATGTGTATGGCCGAAATTGATGTGCAAAACAGTTTGAAATCCTGTATTCGTATTATGATGGTTGTCAACACAGATCTGGCTCAAGACGAGATTAGACATGTTTTTCATAATGAAGCTGTAACGCTTCGTCCAGAATTAGTTGAGAAGAGGGGAAAGTAATAAAGTGAAACAGAAAACAATACTCAGCAAACTAACTGCATACCAACAGGGTAAACAAACCCATGAAATCAAAGAGGAATACGGTTTAGAGAAAATAGTGAAGCTCGCGTCTAATGAAAATGTTTATGGTTATTCGTCTCAAGTCAAAAATTATTTAACAGAGAACCTTCCTGAATTAAATATTTATCCGGATGGGCATACGAGTGAATTGAGAACAGCGCTTAGCAAAAAACTTGCAGTAGACGAAAATCAGTTACTATTTGGAAGTGGTTCAGAAGAGATCATTCAAATTATCTGCCGGGCATTTGTCCAAGATAATACGAATACCGTTATGGCAGCTAATTCTTTCCCGCAGTATAGGCACAATACATTGGTTGAAGGTGGAACTGTTAAAGAAATTCCTGTAAAAGCAAATGGAGAACATGATTTGCAAGCAATGAATGCAGCCATTGATGAAGAGACGGTCGTTGTGTGGATTTGTGCTCCAGACAATCCGACAGGTACATTGATCAAGGGAGAAGAATTCATTAATTTTATGGAAGATTGCCCCAAAGACGTATTGGTTGTACTGGATGAGGCATACCGAGAATACGTGGATGTGGCGCAATTGCTTGATTCACATACATACATTAAGAATTATCCTAATCTGATTTCTTTGCGAACTTTTTCTAAAGCTTATGGGTTGGCGGGGCTACGGATAGGTTATGGAATTGGACATCCGGATCTGGTTCATCATTTAAACGTCGTTAGAGGTCCATTCAACACCACCTCTGTCGCTCAGAAAGCTGCTACGATCGCGATACAAGACGAGGATTTCATTCGTGAAACAGTAGAGAAAAACCGTGATGTTAAAAATGATTTCTGTCAATTTCTCGATGAGATAAATTGGGCATATTATCCTAGTTATACAAACTTCATTTCTGTATCGACTCCAGTAAGTGGCCTAGAGATGTTTCAATATTTGATTGAAAATGGCTTCATTGTAAGACCTGGAGAATTGCTTGGATATCCTAATTCAATTCGGATAACCATAGGTAATAAAGAAGATATGACAGAGCTCCAAGAAATCATAAAGAAATTTATTGAAAGTAATGGGTGAACATATGGATAATCGAAAAATCTTAGTAGCAGGTATAGGGCTCATAGGTGGCTCTCTTGCTAAAGCCATAAAAATAAATCCTGAACATACCGTACTGGGCTACGATTTGAATGAACAAAGCTTGGACTACGGCCTAAAAAATGGAATTATAGATGAAGCTTATACAGACTTTAAACATGCCGCTCAAAATGCTGATATTATAATCCTTGCAGCTCCAATAACAGAAACCATTGAATTATTGGAGATGCTTGACTCCATTACATTTGAAAGAAAAGTAATTGTAACAGATACGGCGTCTGTGAAAAATACAGTCATTGAAACAGCGGAGAAACTTATTAACCAACAGATTGTATTTATCGGTGGCCATCCAATGGCTGGATCTCATAAACGCGGAATTGAAGCGGCGAAATCGCATCTATTTGAAAATGCAATTTATGTCTTAACCCCGACGAAACGAAGTACGGAAAAAGATGTACATACGTTAAAAGAAGTGCTGACACCAACGAAAAGCAAGTTTATCGTTTTAAAGCCGGAAGAACATGATGAAATGACTGGTGTCGTTTCTCATTTTCCGCATTTGATTGCATCTTCACTTGTCCATCAGGCTAAGAAATGGCAAGAAACTCATGCTTTCTTACCCAAATTAGCTGCTGGGGGTTTCCGAGATATTACTAGAATCGCTTCAAGTAATCCAGAATTATGGCAGGATATTTTCTATCATAATCGGAGAAAAATGTCCGTGTTGTTACAAGAATGGATTGAAGAAATGATGCATTTGAAAAGTCTCGTAGATTATAACGAGAAGCAAGAAATGATTAATTATTTAAAGACAGCAAAGACGTATCGTGATGGTATTCCAACAAAAGATGGTGGTGCGATACCAGCATTTTATGATCTTTATGTCGATATACGTGACCAACCCGGGGCTTTGGCTTCTGTGTTTAAAATTTTAGCAGACTATGAGATAAGCGTTAAAAACATTGAAATTCTAGAAATCCGTGAAGGAATTACCGGGGTGCTTCGTCTAAGTTTCTATACGGAAGAAGCGCAAAAGAAAGGTAAGAAATATTTAGAACAAAATGGTTATGAAACAATGATACAAAATTGAAGTGAGAGGATGAGCACGTATGGCTGAAAAAAGACTGCTACCCCAAGCATCACCTATTGTGGGGGAGATAGAGGTACCTGGAGATAAATCAATTTCCCACCGGGCAGTCATCTTTGGCTCCTTAGCAAAAGGCCAGACTAAAATCAGGCACTTCTTAGATGGTGAAGATTGTTTGCGTACCATCGATGCTTTTCGTGAATTGGGAGTGGACATCGAACGAGATGGAGAGACAATTTTAATAAATAGCGATGGACCGTCCAGTTTCAAAGAACCCAAAAATCCACTATACTTTGGCAACTCAGGAACGACAGCTCGCCTTTTAATCGGTTTGTTTGCAGGGTTACCTTTATTCACTACCATTTCTGGAGATGCTTCTTTGTCAGGAAGGCCGATGGATCGAGTGATTCTCCCATTATCAAAGATGAACGCAAAAATCTATGGTAGAGAAAACGCCCGTTTGCTTCCCCTCGCTATTGTCGGCCAAGACCTGAAGGCTATTGAATATAAGCTTCCGGTTAAAAGTGCTCAAGTGAAATCTGCTCTATTGCTTGCAGGTTTATTTGCTGAAGGGGAAACAAAGATTACGGAACTAACTCAAACTAGAAACCATACAGAAACAATGTTAGAAGCTTTTGGAGTGAACCTTCATGTAGAAGGGAACACCATTCGAATGGAAGGGAAACAAAATCTAAAGGCTACAGATGTTTATGTTCCAGGCGACATTTCATCGGCTGCATTTTTCCTCGCAGGTGCTGCTGCGAAACAGAATAGTTCACTTCTATTAAAGAATGTTGGACTTAATCCAACTCGTACTGGAATCGTAGATGTACTAATCAAAATGGGAGCCGACTTGGAAATCAGCCATCAACAAAAAGTTGGCGGAGAAGTTTTTGGTGATATTCTGATAAAGAGTGCACCGTTGTCTGGGATTGAAATTTCAGGCGATATCATTCCGCGGTTAATTGATGAGATTCCGATTATTGCTCTTCTAGCGACTCAAGCCGAGGGAAGAACAATCATTAAGGACGCTGAAGAACTCAGAGTAAAGGAAACGGATCGGATTGCTGCAGTAGTAGAGCTGCTAACTACACTTGGTGCGAATATAAAAGCTACGGACGATGGAATGATAATTGAAGGAAAGACACCTTTAACTGGTGGTAAAATATCCGCTTACCATGATCATAGAATGGCTATGATGGGTGCTATTGCATCCTTATTTTCCGACGAAGAAATCATTATTGACGACGTATCTTCCATCGCCATCTCCTACCCAAGATTTTTTGACGATTTAAAGATAGTAACATCAAACGAATAAACCATAAAACCTAAAGAGAGCCAAATAGCTTGGCTCTCTTTAGGTTTTCATAAACATTAGAAATTAACTGTTGATTAATTTAGAAATCCTACTCCGGTCCGCAGCCCCCGATACACCTTCGCTTTCCGTGGGCGGCTGGTGAGCCTCCTCAGGCGCGAGGCGCCTTGCAGGGTCTCACCGATTCCTTTGCTCTCACAGGAATCTCCGGTGTATCGGGGACTGTTCCCAGCAAATATTAATTATTTGCAGCATTGAATTTAGTTAAAAAATCGATTACATTAATTATCCAAATATCTCGAGACTACTTCAGGAGGACAGGTCGGAGTGAGAGTGAGACCAAACAGTGATACGAGGCAGACTGTGGACGCAACGTGGGATAACAACGTATGCATTAGCACGTCCTTTGCGTAGATGCTCGAGACGCATAAAGAAAATGGG
Organism: Oceanobacillus luteolus; assembly: GCF_042678205.1. Lineage (NCBI taxonomy): Bacteria > Bacillati > Bacillota > Bacilli > Caryophanales > Bacillaceae > Oceanobacillus > Oceanobacillus luteolus. Next base: position 86,105 of record NZ_JBHUDE010000049.1, on the reverse strand, counting down.
TGGGCTTTGGACTACGGGCTTCGATCATAACCGTTAAGCTTTCAATTCTATTATGCAGCATTTATTTATTGATTGAACCAAATCATACTTTTCGTTATGATAAACTATATGCAGTATTATTAAAGAAAGGATGGAGAAATGGATACCATCTTACAAGCAATTGAATTGGTAGAACAAAACGATATCAATCAAGCACTGAATTTGCTTGAGGAATACATTCCACAAGCAAATGATGATGAAAAATTTACCATTGCTGAACTTTATTTAAAATGGGGCTTATTGAATGAAGCTGAAATAATTCTGACTGATCTTTTACAGAAATATCCGGACGAAAGTGATGTAAAGCTCCTGCTCGTTGATATTTATATTGAGAAGGAACAAGATGAGCTGGCTATATCTTTACTTGATGATATATCAGAAGAAGACCCGGCTTATATTCAGGCATTAGTGCAATTGGCGGACTTATATCAAGCACAGGGGCTTTTTGAAGTTGCTGAACAGAAATTGCTTGAAGCGAAACAAAAACTCCCGAACGAAGTAATTATAGACTTTGCCTTAGGAGAATTGTTCTTTTCCATCGGCGAATACATAAAAGCGGTCACTTACTTCGAGAAAGTTGTGAAAGAACATGACTTATTAGCAGATGTCTCGATAAAAGACCGGTTGGCTGAGTCCTATGCCGGGGTTGGTGAATATGAAAAAGCACTCGAATTCTTCGAGGCAGGGTCAGATAAAAGTCCAGATAAATTTTTTAAGTTTGGTGTCACTGCCAATCAGGCGGAGAGATATGACATTGCGATAACTGCATGGAAACGAGTGATTGAAATTGATCCTTATTACCATACGGTTTACGAGAATCTAGCAGAAGCATTAAATAAAGAAGGTATGCCAGCGGAAGCATTTGAGATTGCAAAGAAAGGACTTCAACATGATTCTTTCAATAAACATCTGTACTTTCTCACCGGCAACCTTGCTCATCAGCTGAATGATGACCGTTTAAGTGAGGAATATGTTAGGGAAGCAATAGCTTTAGATCCTGATTACTTGGAAGCAATACTCTTTTTACTGGAATTTTTGAAAGAGAGAAATAGACATTCTGAGATTATCGAATTGATTACTAGTATCAAGTCGACCGGATCTCTTGAATCTTTATACGATTGGGAGCTGGCAAAAGCATATACCGAAGAAGAAAAATATAAAGAGGCACTTTCTTCTTATCGGGAAGCTTATCAGAATTTAAGTGACGACCCTGACTTTTTAAAGGAATATGGTTATTTTCTAACAGAGGAAGGTTTAATTTCGGAAGCTATTGATGTTTTGAATAAATACCTTAACTTTGTTCCAGATGATTATATAGTCGAAGAGTATTTATCTCGGCTACAAGCCCAAGACGATTGAGGAGGATTAATTCATGAGGACTCCAATTATTCAGCCACATGAAAAGAAAGCATTTATCTATTGGTTTTTAAACCAGTATGAGCTGAAGTCTCGGGAAAGTAATTGGATACTTACCTATTTGGCAAGTAATCATAAAGTGTTGAGAAATGTCCATTTCGTTCGGAATGCTAAATTTTGCCCTCGCAGTATTGTCATCTCAAGTACATGTTCGGATGGAGTTGCTTTTCGATTTTATCGTAATCAATTGGTTACTTCCGAACCCGAGAAAGCATTTCATGATATTCGGTTAAATGCCGAGGAACCATTGTATATTGAACTGAACTTTTATCGTTGGAAGCAATCTCCACAGTTTGCATTGATTCTTGAAGAAAATCCGTTTCTAACGAATGATGATTACATTACGAATGAAGATAAGGTAGAAGCCGATAGAATTATCAATTATACTTTGCAATACAGAAAAAAAGAATTATTGATAAAAGCGATTGACCAAGCTCTTGATGAAAGAGATCCAGAGAAGTTCCACAAACTATCGAAAGAACTGCAACAGGTGGAAGCTTCTCTATTGAATCAACCGACTTCCACGTGAATCGGGTAATTTGATAATATCAAAAACCGTTAAAGAAAGGCTGAATGTTTTAAATGAAGTGGAGAAAAGAAGACTTAGAGAAATATGTACAAGCCAAGGAATATATTGACACAATTCTATTGCCAATCATACCATTCCAACTGGCAGATGATGCAGAATCTGAAAAACATGCATTTCAACAAGAGGTTATGGGGATATTCGGCAGTGAAATAGAACAGGAGTTAAGTGGTAGAGTAATGCTGATACCTAGTTACTACTACTTAAAAGAAGGAAACAAGGAAGTAGAGGTCCAGCGGTTGAACGATTGGATAGCTGAAGCTAAGGATCAACCCTTCCAACATATTATTTTGCTTACTTTTGATGCAACGTGGAAGAAGTATGAAAAAGAACTTGATGGAAATTTATTATGGTTGCCTGGTCTTCACGGTGCTGATATACGAACAAAAGAAACGCAGGGAATCATCCGAGATCAAGTCAAGCAGCTTACTGAAATCATCCGCTCTTATTGGCAGTAAAGCTATAAGCCTGAAACACCAATTAATTTTATTGTTCAAATAAAGGTTTTTTATTAGCAAAGTAGGAAAGAATTCTAGTAACTCTAGTTATTTATTGACCCAACTAGAAGATTGCGCTATCATGGTATTGTCCTAGTAATGTAAGTTAATTTATAAATGTCCTTAATTATTGTAAAAGAGGGGGGAAAATCATGAGTGAAGAAAAAAAGCAACAAGTATCCCGTAGACAATTCTTAAATTATACGCTTATGGGTGTAGGGGGATTTATGGCAGCTGGCCTTTTAATTTCTCCTGTTAGAATGGCTATCGATCCTGTATTGAAGTCAGGTGAAGGCGGTGGTCTAGCTAACGTTGGTATCGCTGTTGATGAAATTACAAATGAACCAACAAGGATTGACTGGAGTGTCGATCAAGTGGACGGTTGGTATGAATCTCAAGTAAGCCGCTCTGCGTGGGTCTTTAAAGATGAAAATGATGAAATTGTAGCTTTCTCCCCAGTATGTAAACACTTAGGTTGTGTTGTTTCTTGGGAAGGAAGCGAAAAGTATCCAAACGAATTCTTCTGTCCATGTCATGATGGTCGCTATTATAAGAACGGTGTAAACGTACCCGGCACACCACCATTGACACCACTAGATGAATATGAAATGGAAATCAAGGATGGAATGCTATTCTTAGGAGATCCAAAACCACACAGGGAGGCTTAAAAAGATGCTACAGAAAATATATGATTGGATTGACGAACGCATCGATCTTCAGCCAATTTGGCGAGATATTGCCGATCATGAAGTTCCTGAGCATGTTAATCCTGCCCATCACTTCTCTGCTTTTGTTTACTGTTTTGGCGGATTGACATTTTTCGTCGTTGTAATCCAAATTTTATCTGGAATGTTTTTGACTATGTACTATGTACCAGATATTGAAAATGCATGGAGATCAGTTTATTATTTGCAGACTGAAGTTGCTCATGCTCAAATTGTTCGAGGAATGCACCACTGGGGTGCCAGTGTGGTAATTGTCATGCTTTTACTACATACATTACGTGTATTTTTCCAAGGAGCATACAAGAAGCCTCGTGAATTGAACTGGATGGTAGGGGTATTACTATTCTTTGTAATGCTCGGATTAGGCTTCACAGGCTATCTATTACCATGGGACAACAAAGCGTTCTTCGCTACTCAGGTTGGACTGGAAATGGCACAACAGGTTCCATTTATCGGAGAACAATTGAAGATTCTATTAGCTGGTGATGCATCAATCGTTGGTGCCCAAACACTTACTCGATTCTTTGCAATTCACGTATTCTTTTTACCAGCAGCTTTGTTTGCTCTATTAGCAGTACACTTTATCTTAATTAGAAGACAAGGTATTTCTGGACCACTATAAAAAGGAGGGGAAAGCAACATGCAAAGAGGGAAAGGTATGAAATTTGTCGGTGATTCCCGAATTAAACAGGGACCGACGGCCTCAAGAATCCCGAAAGACTATTCGGAGTATCCTGGCAGAACTGAAGCTTTTTGGCCCAACTTTTTATTAAAAGAATGGTTGGCAGGTGCCGTATTCCTAATTGGATTTTTAATACTTACATTAGCGCAACCCTCTCCGCTTGGAGGATTGGCTGATCCAACAAACGCTTCGTTTATTCCGTTGCCAGACTGGTATTTCTTATTCTTATATGAACTATTGAAATATGAATTTGCTTCAGGAAACTATATTATTTTAGGAATGCTTGGACTTCCAGGTATTGCATTCGGTGCTCTATTCCTAGCCCCGTTCTTAGATAACGGTCCAGGAAGAAGACCCCAACAACGACCAATTGCTGTTGGTATGATGCTTTTAGCTTTGGTTTCTGTTATCTGGTTAACTTATTCATCTGCTGCGCCAGTAGACTGGGAAGGCCGTGCGGAAATGGACCCTCCAGTACCGCCATCAGATGTTCAAGTTGAAATTGATACAGAACATCCAGGGTATGCTGTTTACGAGACAAGTTGTTTAGCTTGTCATGGGGCTGAGCTAGAAGGTACAGCTGCTCCTACATTAGTTGGCATTGACTATAGTGCTGAAGAAATTGCAGATATTTCTGTAAATGGTATCGGCACAATGCCACCAGATCAATTTACTGGATCTGATGAAGAACTAGAGCAACTAGTTGATTTCATTTTATCTGTAAATGAATCTGTAGAAGAATAATTTTAGAATGATTACACCCCTACCATGCTTGAGATGGTAGGGGTGTTTTGTATATTGCGCTCATTCTATGTCTGTAGTATTAAGTTTGAAGTGCTTATATTATCTTATAATGCTTGCTTACTTGGAAGTATAGTGTATATAGTGGAATTACATCTAAAAATCTTGAATAAGAGAGGTTTATATCATGTTCAATTACATACTTGCAGATAAGAAATTTATTTTATTATTATTTTTGGTTAACCTCTTTGGAACAATTTATGGTTATATCTGGTATATTCCTCAGTTATCAATTACACCGGATAAATACTTATTATTTGTGCCAGACAGCCCTACAGCCAGCTTGTTTTTCACGATTTTTCTTTTATTCTTCCTTTTCAATAAGAATGTACCGTATATCGAGGCATTAGGCCTTGTAACTCTAGTCAAATACGGGACGTGGGCTGTAGTAATGAATGTTCTAACATTGATTGTTGAAGGTTCATTATCTCCAGCAGGGTACATGCTGATGTTATCTCATGCAGGAATGGCAATTCAAGGCATACTTTATGCTCCATTTTATAAAATCAAAATGAGGCATCTTGTCATTGCTGGAATATGGACGTTACATAATGATGTGATTGATTACGTGTTCGGAATGATGCCAATTTATTCGTCTTTAACACAGTATATGAAGGAGATAGGCTATTTTACATTTTGGCTAAGTATTGCATGTCTCTTCCTTGCATACTGGTTGACGGTTAGAAAGACTAGGATATTATCTTAGAGTGATAAATGGCAGTCCCTCATCATATAAATGAAAATAGGTGAGGTGACTAAAATGGGAATGACATCAGCTTTACTATTAATGGTTTCAAGTGCTATTGGTACGTTCATTCTTTCGTCTAGTGCAAATGCTTTCACATTTCCAAATTGGTTATTTACTAATGCCGAGTTAGTTCCGTTATTGCCAGCATTGCTAATTGTTGGTGGCTTTATTATCCTTACATTATCTTATGTTAGTTGGAGAAAGTATAAGGGAGAGAAGCAAAACAAACAAGAACGAAAGGAACGGAGCGGGACAAATTAGTTGACTGAATTTGGATTCCTGACTAAAATTGACTTATAGACTTTTATATTGGAGGGAAAAAGATGGGCGGTTACTTAATATATATAGCCTTACTTATCATTATTCCATTATGGGCTCAAGCAAAAGTTAGATCCGCATACAGTAAGTATTCTAAAAAGCCAACTTCTTCCCAAAGAACAGGTGCCGAGGTGGCAAGAAAAATTCTGGATGATAACGGACTATACCATGTGAACATTGAACAAACAAGAGGTAAGTTATCAGATCATTATGACCCTCGTTCTAAAGTGGTTCGCCTTTCTGAGGATATATACCATGGGCGTTCGATGGCATCCTCTGCAATAGCAGCCCATGAAGTAGGACACGCAATTCAGGACCAAGAAGAATACGCTTTTATGCGGTTCAGAAGTGCCCTTGTCCCAGTTGCAAACTTAGGCTCGAATCTAGCCTTTTTTCTAATACTAGGCGGTATTTTCTTTCAAGCGACAGGCCTTTTCCTCATCGGAATACTCTTCTTTGCGGCAGCAGTATTATTCCAACTTGTAACTTTACCAGTTGAATTTGATGCTTCCAATCGTGCGATGACGCAACTCATCTCGACAGGGATTATTCGAAATGACGAGGAAAGAGAAACGAAAAAAGTGTTGAATGCGGCGGCGCTAACCTATGTTGCAGCAGCACTTGTGGCAGTACTTGAACTAGCCCGGTTTATTTTAATTTTCTTAAATAGTAGAGAGTAGTTTTGCTCTATGTAGATTAAAGGGATGGCGAATCTTTCGTCATCCCTTTACTAATTTTATAATAGTGGTTTTTTGTTCTCGTCCAAGGTAAAGCCTTCACCTTGTACATCCTGAACTGTGCTAATGGATATAAAGGCGTGAGGGTCCACTTTGAGAATGATATTTTTTAGTCGGACAATTTCATTTCTCGCCACAACACAGTAGAGTACGTCTCGCTCTGCTCCGGTAAAACTTCCTCGACCTTTCAAGACAGTAACTCCCCGATCCATTTTTTGGATTTCTTTTGCTATCTGTTCGCTTTTCTCAGAAATGATCGTTGCCCCTTTTGCAAGATAGGCCCCTTCTTGAATAACATCAAGTACCCGTGCACCCACATAAACAGCAACTAGCGTATACATTCCTTGATCAAGTTCCAAGATTAATAAAACAGAAGAAGTAATGACTAGGAAGTCAAATAAAAACATGGTGTTGCCCATACTCCAACCAAGATATTTATTAGCTAAACGCGCAATGATGTCTACTCCTCCGGTTGTGCCTCCGTACCGGAAGATGATTCCAAGACCAACCCCAATAAATACACCTGCAAATAAAGCGACCAACATCATATCATTTTCCAGTTGTATATCAAATTGATATCGTTGAAATATCGCTAAAAATAGGGAAACTGCAGAGGTTCCGATAAGAGTATATATGAAAGTATTTCTACCTAACAGTTTCCAGCCGATCAGAAATACCGGGATGTTTAACAGTATATTTGTGATTGCTGGGTCAAATTTCCATAAAAAGTACAATAAAAGTGTAATTCCGGTAAAGCCGCCTTCACCGAGGTTATTTTGCATATTAAAATGAACTATCCCAAAGGAGTAGATTGCGGCTCCCAATAAGATGAATATAATGCTCTTGATTCTTAGACCAAACAGCACATGAATTATCTCCTTTCGATCAAGAGTAGGTATATCAATTATAATCATTTTACCCAAGGAGAACAATTTAATGATATTCTAAAGAAAAAGTTTGTCAAAATGCGAAAGGTTAGCTAACATGAAAGATAAGCAATTGATGTGGATAAAGGAGAACGAACACGATGGAGCAAAGCTATACGACCAAAGAAATCCAAGAACGAGTGGATGATTATATTAGCCAGTTTAAAGAAGGTTACTTTTCTCCACTGGCAATGATTGCAAGATTAACGGAGGAAGTAGGGGAGCTTGCCCGTGAAGTGAATCACCATTACGGAGAAAAGCCAAAAAAATCAACAGAAAGAGAAAAGACTGTCGAAGAAGAAATTGGGGATTGTCTCTTTGTACTTGCAAGTTTCGCCAATTCGCTCAATATTGATTTGTCTGCCACCTTTGAGCAATCCATGTCGAAATTTGAAACACGTGATAAAGATAGATGGACAAAGAAATAATCTTAAACAACTTATGAGGTGAAACGTCAATGACAATAAACATTATATTAGCAGGACCAAGAGGGAAAATGGGGAACGAAGCTATAAAAATGATAGATCAAGTTCCGGATTTCAATCTAGTTGCTGTAATCGATCGAAAGAATGAAGGAAAATTCCTTAAAGATGTTTCCGAACATACCCATGCTGCTGTACCTATATTTGTTGAACCTGAAGAATGTTTTACAAAAGTGGAAGCAGATGTGTTCATCGATTTGACAAGTCCTGAAACAGGATTCATACATACAAAACTTGCACTTGAACATCATGTCCGACCAGTAATCGGAACATCTGGTTTCTCTGAGGAAAGTGTCCAAGAATTAAAAGCAATTGCATCAGAACGTAAAGTTGGCTGTATCATCGCCCCTAACTTTGCAATCGGCGCGATACTTATGATGAAGTTTTCTCAAATGGCTGCGAAGTATTTCCCAGATGTAGAGATTATTGAAATGCATCATGATCAAAAAGTCGATGCTCCATCAGGCACAGCTGTAAAGACTGCTGAAATGATTCGTAAGTCAAGAACAGAGAAAAAACAAGGACATCCAGATGAAAGAGAAGAACTTGCAGGTGCACGTGGTGCCGAGATTGATGGCATGCACATTCATAGTGTCCGTTTGCCAGGGCTAGTCGCTCATCAGGAAGTTATATTCGGAGGGCCTGGACAATTATTTACAATTAAACATGATTCGTTAAATCGTGAGTCATTCATGGATGGCATTAAAACATCCATTTATAAAGTGATGGAATTGGACGAACTTGTATACGGTTTGGAGAACATATTATAGAGAGAAAAGAGGTTATACGCAATGAAAATCGCATTAATTGCTCACGATAAGAAAAAAGAAGATATGATAAATTTTGCAATAGCCTATGAATATATCCTGAACGAACATGAATTATTCGCTACTGGAACAACTGGAAAGCTTATATCAGAGGCTACAGAGCTTTCCATTCATCGTTTTCAGTCAGGACCACTTGGCGGTGATCAGCAAATTGGTGCCTTGATTGCAAATAACGAAATGGATATGGTTATTTTCTTCCGTGATCCTTTAACAGCACAACCACACGAACCTGATGTGACAGCACTTATGCGATTATGTGATGTCTATCATATACCTTTAGCGACAAACTTGGCTGCAGCGGAGATATTTATCCATGGTTTGGAACGGGGCGACTTTAAGTGGCGAGAAATTATTAAAGCAAAGGATAAAAAATAATAAATGAAAATCGGAATAACTTGTTACCCATCTGTAGGTGGATCAGGAATTATCGCAACGGAATTAGGTAAGCTGTTGGCTGAGAATGGGCATGAAATCCATTTCATTACTTCAGACTTGCCCTTTAGGTTAGATAAAATCCACCCAAAGATCTTTTTCCATCAGGTTGAAGTCAATCATTACCCTGTGTTTCAATATCCACCATATGATTTGGCACTAGCGTCTAAAATGGCAGAAATTATCGACCAAGAGAAATTAGATATTCTTCATGTGCATTATGCCATACCACATGCGATTTGTGCCATTCTTGCCAGGGATATTGCCGAACATAAAGTGAAAGTTGTTACTACCTTACATGGTACGGACATCACTGTATTAGGCATTGATGATACATTTAAGAAAATGATCCGGTATGGTATTGAAAAATCTGATGCTGTTACAAGTGTATCGGAAAGTTTAGCAAAACAGACACAAGAGATGATAGAAACGGTAAAACCAATTTCTGTCATCTATAATTTTGTGAATGAAAAAGAATATTATCCGTACGAAGCACCATTAATGAAACAGCAATTTAACATCAAGCCAGAAGAAAAAGTCATTATTCATATATCCAATTTCCGCAAAGTAAAAAGGGTTCCGGATATCATTCAAACCTTTTATAAAATAAATAAACAAACACCAACAAAGTTATTACTCATTGGTGATGGTCCGGAGTATTCTAACGCAAAGAAGCTAGTTAAAGAATTAAACCTTGAAGATCACGTCCTATTTTTAGGAAAGCAGAATAATATTAGTGATTTACTGGCGATTAGTGATTTGCTGCTCTTACTATCTGAGAAAGAAAGCTTCGGTCTTGTTTTATTAGAGGCGATGGCTTGCGGTGTACCTTGTATTGGGACAGATGTCGGTGGTATTCCAGAAGTGATTGTCCATGGAGAAACAGGGTTTATTGTAGACAAGGGCGATACGGATGCTGCAGCTGCACATGCTTTGTCCATGCTTACTGATTCTGATTACCAAAAGCAACTATCAGTGGCTGCTATCAGGTCAGTCAAGGAAAGGTTTCAATCAGAGATTATTTTGGAACAATATATAAATTTATATAAAGATCTACTAAATTGAGAGAATAACGGTGATAGCATGTTAACCAAACAATTTTTAAGAGTTATACCTCTACTGGAAAAAATTGAAGAGCATAATCATGAAGCATACTTTGTCGGTGGCTGTGTACGGGATTTGATATTACAGCGGCCAATCAAAGATATTGATATTACTACCTCTGCTACACCTAGTGAAATACAGCAAATCTTTCCAAATGTCATTCCAGTCGGAATTGAGCACGGCACAGTGATTGTACGTTTTGAGAAAGAATCCTATGAAGTTACAACATTTCGTACTGAAGGGGATTATTCAGACGGGAGACACCCAGATCACGTGGAATTCATCAGGAATATAGAGCAGGACTTAGAACGTCGTGATTTTACGATGAATGCACTGGCAATGGATAAAGAAGGCAATATCATTGATTTATTTGGCGGCAAAAATGATTTGGAAAACAGGTTGATACGGACAGTAGGGAACGGAAGGGAGCGCTTCAACGAAGATGCACTACGGATTATTCGTGCCCTCCGATTCTCTAGCCAACTTGGCTTTCAAATTGAAGAACGTACCTATGATGCAATGGTTGCCTCAAAACAAGCCATCTTGGATATTTCGATTGAAAGAATCACAAAAGAAATGGAGCTTTTTTTCGCTGGAGATAGTATCAAGAATGGAATCAATTATTTAGTAAAAACAAAAATAAGTGATGTGTTACCTATTTTTAAAGACCATCCTGGCTTGATTAATGAACTTCCAGAAGAGATGAAACCATTACATACATTCGCAGAAGTAATTGCTTATTTTCAGTTTCGGTTTCCTGAAATCTCTATTCAACAATGGGTGAAAGCTTGGAAATGTTCAAACCATACGAAAAGGATGGCTGACATGCTTTGTTCAGACATAAAAAGATATGAAGCCAATGGACTGGATGAAATGACAATCTACCGACTGAATGAAGAAGGAATGAAATCATTTATTCGATTAGTAGATTTAATATTTAATGTACAAATCAGTTTGACCGAACTTCATCATGCCAAAGAAAAGCTGCCTATCCAATCGAGAAGCGAACTGAAGATAAACGGTAACCATCTTTTATCATTTTTCCCAGACAGAAAAAGGGGTTCCTGGATAAAGCAGACGCTGGACAAGATTGAAGAGGCTGTCGTTACAGGGAAAGTCCATAATCAGTATGATGAAATAAAGGAATGGTTAAAGTGGAATCCAATAGAAACAAATTAATTCAAATACTCTCCGAAAACAAAGATAATTTTATTTCCGGTCAAGAGATTTCAAGAATTTTAGAAATATCTAGAAATAGTGTTTGGAAACATATGAAAGCTCTCGAAAAAGATGGGTATGTTGTTGAAGGTGTACCGAGAAAAGGCTATCGAATATTAAAGCAACCAGACAAAGTAAGCGAAAATACGATTAAGTGGGGATTGGAAACTAGTTGGTTGGGACATACCATCATCCATAAAGAATCTGGTCCTTCAACTCAATTCTTGATTCATCAAGCTGCACAAGAAGGAGCAAAGCACGGAGCTGTCGCCATTTTGGATGAGCAAACAATGGGACGGGGTAGAATGAATCGTCAATGGCATTCTGCAGATAAAAAAGGAATGTGGCTTAGCATGCTTCTTCGCCCGATGATATTGCCTCAACAAGCACCACAGCTCACCTTGCTTACTGCTACGGTGCTTGCTGATGTGTTGAAAAAATGTACTCAAGTGGAGCCAATGATCAAATGGCCAAACGATATTTTATTAAAAAAGAAAAAAATCGCAGGGATATTGACCGAAATGCAAGCAGAACAAGACAGAATTCAATACATTGTCATCGGAGTAGGATTGAACATTAATCACTCCAATGATGACTTACCAGAATCATTTACCTATCAAGCTACTTCTTTATATCATGAGACAGGAAAAACGTGGTCGACGCAAATGATTATTCAACAGTTTTTAAATGAATTCGAAGTATCATTTGATAAGTATGTCAAAGACGGCTTCACCGAAGTGAAACAAAAATGGGAGAGTTATGGGTTTAAACTTGGTGAGAAGATAAAAATAACGACTCCAAAAGGGGATACAGAAGCCGTATTCCATGGTATCGCTGAAGATGGGGCACTGTTAATCATTAACTCATTGGGAGAAAAGGAAAAATTATATTCAGGAGAAATCCAGTGGTTTGAATAAACTTGGGGGGGAGAACTCAATTGAAAACAACACTTGATTTGTTAAAAATGAAAAAAGAAACCGATAGAATTACGATGATTACTGCTTACGATTATCCAGCAGCAAAACAGGCTGAAGCTGCTGGTATTGATATGATTTTAGTAGGTGATTCATTAGGTAACGTCGTATTGGGTTATGATAGCACTGTACAAGTAAAGCTAGAAGATATGATCCACCATGGTAAAGCGGTAAGAAGGGGTGCTCCGAACACATTCGTCGTGGTGGATATGCCTTTCATGTCTTATCATGTTTCCTTAGAAGAATCACTTAAAAATGCCGCTGCCTTATTCCAGGAAACAAATGCTCAAGCATTAAAAATTGAAGGTGGTTCTAAGGAGAATATAACCTTAATTAAACGTTTACAAGATGCAGGAATTCCAATAGTGGCACATTTAGGCCTTACTCCGCAGACCTTTAATGTACTTGGTGGTTATAAAGTTCAAGGGAGAGATAAAGAAACTGCTAAGCAGCTAACCGAGGATGCCAAAGCAGTAGCATCAGCTGGAGCGATTGCACTAGTGTTGGAGTGTGTTCCCCTTGAATTAGCTGAGGTGATCACTAATGAAATTGATATACCTACTATCGGAATTGGGGCTGGTGTTCATTGTGATGGTCAAGTTCTTGTTTATCATGATGTGATGCAGTATGGTGTCGATCGGTTACCCAAATTCGTAAAAACCTATGCTGACTTTAACGGAGCTGGGGTAGAAGCCATTACAAATTATGTAAATGATGTGAAAGGTGGAACTTTCCCAAGTGAGGAATATTCTTTCCTACTTAAAGACCGTTCCATTTTAGAATAATTAGGGTGAAGAATATGAAAGTCATTCGTAAAGCAAAAGAAATCCAGGATATTGCAACGCAATTTAAGAAACAAAATAAATCAATTGGTTTTGTTCCAACGATGGGTTATTTACATGAGGGACATATCAGCTTAATCAAAGCAGCTAGGGAAAACGATATCGTCATTGCAAGCATCTTTGTAAATCCTTTACAATTTGGGCCGAATGAAGATTATGAAGCGTATCCACGCGATGAAGAAAGAGACATAGCAAAAGCCAAGGAAGCAGGCGTTGATTATTTGTTTGTTCCTGAAGTGACAGATATGTATCCAAATGAACCAATGGTCAGCATGAAGATTACCGATCGGGTAGACGTATTATGTGGACGTTCCCGCCCAGGGCATTTTGATGGTGTGATTACGGTCCTGACCAAGCTGTTTCATCTCGTCCAGCCTGACCGTACTTATTTTGGGAAGAAGGATGCTCAGCAAGTTGCTGTAGTCGATGCCTTGATCACTGAACTCAATTTCCCTGTTGAACTCGTCAGCGTGCCAACAGTAAGGGAAGAAGATGGTTTGGCTAAAAGCAGCAGAAATGTGCGGTTAACAAAAGAAGAAAGAGCGAATGCTGTTCATTTGTACCAGGCATTACGAGAAGGAAATAAACTGGTCGTAAATGGAGAAAAAGACCCCTCAGTTGTCATTTCAAAAGTGAAACATCATATTGAACATCATTCTTCGGGAGAGATTGATTATGTAGAGGTATTAAGTTACCCTGCATTAAAGTACATTCAAACCATTAAGGGGCGAGTCATCTTAGCTGTCGCCGTTCAGTTTAAAAATGCGAGATTAATCGATAATTTGATTATAGAAGCAGAAGGTTGAGGGGGAAATATTCATGTTTCGCACTATGATGAAAAGTAAAATACATCGTGCTAGAGTAACTGAGGCAAATTTGAATTACGTTGGGAGTATCACAATTGACCTAGATATTATGGAGCAAGTTAATATTTTGCCCCATGAAAAGGTTCAAGTAGTAAATAATAATAATGGAGCAAGGCTTGAAACGTACGTAATCCCCGGCGACAGAGGGACTGGAATTATATGTTTGAATGGAGCGGCAGCCAGGCTGGTGCAACCGGATGATGTAGTTATCATCGTTTCTTATGCAATGATTGCTGAAAGTGAATTAGCATCTTTTCAGCCAGTAGTTGCAATAATGAACGAGAATAATGAAATTGAAGAATTGATTCATGAAGAACCGGCGACCACCGAAATGTGACTCCAGATCATATAAAACTCTTATCCTACTGAAGATAAGAGTTTTCTTTTCGTATGAATGCTGTATATAATAGAAGGGATGGAGGTGTGGAATTGAATAAATTTGTTGTCATTGATTTAGAAACTACAGGACATTCACCTGAAAATGAGGATAAAATTATAGAAATTGGTATGGTTACAATAGAGGATAATACAATTGTCGATAAACGAAATACTTTATTGAATCCAGATAAGGACATTCCTCCATTTATTACAAGCCTTACAAATATAACAAATGAAGATGTGAAAGATGCACCTGCATTTTCCGATAAAGCAGATAAAGTCATCGACCTATTTCAAGACGGTTACCTGATTGCCCATAACGTGCCTTTTGATTTGGGATTTCTAAATGCGGAATTGAAAAATAGTGGAAGAATGATTCTAAAAAATCCAGTCATCGATACAGTGGAACTTTCACGAATCCTGTTTCCGAAAGCACCAAGCTATAAATTATCTCAGCTTGCAGAATATCTGGATATCCATCATGATGAACCCCATCGAGCATTATCAGACGCATATGTAACAGCAGAAATATTCCTGTTATTAAAACAGAAGTTATTTAATCTGCCTTATGAAACACTAGCCAATCTGGCAAAATTGGAGAAAATGCTCAAGTCTGACCTTCACGATTTGCTGCAGCAAGCGATGGAACAGGCTGAATTAGAAGTTAGAGATGAAGAGTTTATTACGTACCAAGGGCTTGCTTTCAAATTAACTGAGGACTCTCCAAGAGAAGAGGTACAGATGAAGACTTCTTTTGGTGAATATTTAGACCAGATTTATGAGGAAAATGGCGCGTTGGAAAACAATCTTAAATCGTACGAGAAAAGAACTGGCCAGCGGGAAATGTCAGAAACCATATATGATGCATTTCAAATGAAAAAACATGCATTAATTGAAGCAGAAACTGGCACTGGTAAATCTCTCGCATACCTTCTTCCAGCTTTGTATGAGTCTGTTCAACAAAAGAAACGCATTATTATCAGCACATATACGACACAACTTCAAACACAGTTGTTGGAAGAAGAAATTCCTCTAGTGAAGAACTTAGTGGATTTCCCAATTGAAGCAATGGTTTTAAAAGGAAGAAACCACTATTTGAGTCTGGAACGTTTTGCTCATGAATTAAATTCTAAGGAGCGGGACAATTACGATATCATCTTGACAAAAGCAATTCTCCTTGTCTGGTTAACAGAAACTGTTACAGGAGATATTGATGAGATTCAGCTGCCATCTAGTGGATATAACTTTTTTAATCGTATCTCCGCTGATTCCGAAAGACGGCTGGATGTCACTTCACCGTGGTTCAGTTATTCTTTCTATACGAGAGCGAAACGTCGTGCGCAACGTGCAGATCTCATTATAACCAACCATGCTTTACTGTGTACGGACATGTTTAATGATTATCAATTTTTGCCTACATACGATAAATTAATCATCGACGAAGCACATCATTTAGAGACAACGGCCGCACATCATTATGGTCTCAAGTTGGATAATATATCCATGCACTTTACTTTAAATCAAATTGGTCGCTATGAAGAGAATCGTATGCTGAATCAAGTTATCGGTAAGTATAAAGATTCGCTTGAACATATCGAGTTTGATAAGTGGGATCAATTGATGGATGATACAAAATATGAACTTGATGAGCTTTTTCATTACTTATATCATTTCGTCCAAAAACAGCGTAAAAACGATAAATCCTTAAGTGATGTAGGAAGAATTCAATTCCGTTTCAGTAAAAATGAAATTGATGAAAAGGATTGGGATACCATTATTGAGATGGTTAACCGAATTATCTTTTACTATCGTGACTTGGTCCATTTTCTATCGACACTCGACTCGACCCTCGAAAAAGCGACGAATTATAATAAGTATGATAAGCAGGAAATTCTTCAAATGATTGAGCGGCTTAAGATGCAAATCGATCAATTGCAACTATTATTTTTGCCAAAGCCCGATATCAATCATGTACAATGGATTGAAATTGATACAAAGGGCTCTAATCAAGCCGTGTATTTGTATAGTGAGCCAACGTCAGTATCCCAATTACTTAATGATGAACTGTTCGTTAAGAAGGATAGTGTTGTATTGACAAGTGCTACTTTAACGATGAGAAATTCTTTCCAGTTTATCATACAACAACTTGGTTTGACTGAGGACCGGCTGATTACGAAAAGAATAAACTCGCCATTCTCATTTAAAGACCAAGTTCAGGTTTTAGTACCGAATGATTTTCCAGATATCAAATATGGCAACATGGATGATTACATTTATGCTACGAGTGAGGCGATTCTATCATTGGCAGAAGTCACTGATGGAAGGATGCTCGTTTTATTCACTTCGTATGATATGTTGAGAAAATCGTACAAGTTATTGAAGGAAATAATGACGGAAGAAAAATACATGCTTATCGGACAAGGAATTACAAGCGGTAGCAGAGCTAGATTGAAGAAGAATTTTCAAAGCTTCGAACGCTCTATCTTGTTAGGAACAAGTTCCTTCTGGGAAGGGGTTGACATACCTGGAAAGGATCTTTCCTGCCTGGTGATTGTCCGTTTACCATTCCAACCGCCGGATCATCCGGTATATGAAGCAAAAGCTTTAGAAATAAAAGAAAATCATAAAAATGCATTCATGGAGCTGTCATTACCTAATGCTGTTATTAAATTCAAGCAGGGATTTGGCCGGTTAATCCGCTCCACAAGTGATCGGGGTATTGTATTTATTTGTGATGCGAGGATTGTGAAGGCACGCTATGGAAAGTACTTCACAGAATCGATTCCTGATGTCCCTGTTCATTATGACTCAACCCATGCGCTGCTTTCTAAAGCAAAAGAATGGTTTTAAAAAAGATGCTACTGTATAGAGATACAGTAGCATAATAAGTGGTGTGCAGGTGGTATGAGCAAGTGAATTTTGGTAATTTGCTTATAGCCGTGGCATTTATCAGTGCAGGATAAGGCTGTAAATAAACACGGCTTTAAACAATTTACTATCTATATTGTTCACATTTCTAATTGTACTATGGCTAGTAAATTTTGATAAAATTATAGGAAGATTTTAGGAAGTAAGTCATTGTAAAGGTGTGAGATGTTAAAATGACGAAAATGAATCGCAGATGGTTGCGAAATAGCCTGTTAATCTTCAGTATCTTATTTATTTCTCTTGTAATATATGGTATCTTTTTATACATGGATTTAAACGAAGAAAGAACTAAAGGATTCAGTAAGACACAAAGGGATTTAATTCAACAAACTTCGATTACGGACATTGAAAAAATTGAAAAATTTAATGGTGAACAAGCCTATCATGTAGTATACGGAAAAACAGAAGATGGAAGCGAAAAAATTATTTTCTACCCGTTGGCAGGCAGTGAAAAGCAACTGACTACCGTGGATGCGGATGAAATTCTTCCTGAATCTAAGATGATCGGTATGTGGCAGTCTGAATGCCCGTCATGCCAATTAGTGAAAGCAACTCCGGCTTTATTGGATAACGAACTATTATGGGAACTCGTATACTATGATGAGGAAAATCACTATGTATTTGATTATCGCTCTATTTATGACGGCTCCCACTATGAAGATATCCGCTATTTAAGACAGTTTAATTAGGAGGTAAATGGATGGAATTAGCAAATCGGGTCAAAACAATTACTCCCTCATCTACATTAGCGATTACAGCTAAAGCAAATGAATTAAAAAAACAAGGATACGACATTATCGGGTTAGGGGCTGGTGAACCTGATTTCAACACTCCAGTGCAGATCAGAGATGCTGCTGTGGAGGCGATGCAGGCAGGTCATACAAAATACACCCCAACTGGTGGTATTTCTGAATTAATAACTGCTGTTCAGAATAAGTTCCAGCAAGACCATCAATTATCTTATAATAAAAACGAAATAATCGTTACGTTAGGGGCAAAGCATGCTCTTTATTCCGTCTTTCAAGTTCTTTTGAATGAGGGAGATGAAGTAATCATCCCAGCACCATATTGGGTAAGTTATCCTGAACAAGTCAAATTAGCTCAAGGCGTTCCAGTCATATTGGATACAGCGGAGGAAAATGAATTTAAACTGCAACCTGAAGACTTGGAAAAAGCGATCAGCAGTAAAACGAAAGCACTTATCATCAACTCTCCAAGTAACCCAACAGGAATGATGTATACCGAGGAAGAGCTTCGTAAACTTGGAGAAGTTTGTTTGAAATATGGTATAGTTATTATCTCAGATGAAATTTATGAAAAGCTGATATATTCCGATCAACCTCATGTATCTATAGCCAGTTTAAGTCCAGAGCTAAAGAAACAAACAGTTATTATAAATGGAGTTTCAAAAACTTATGCAATGACAGGCTGGAGAATAGGATATGCTGCGGGAGATGAAAAAATTATTAAAGCCATGAAAAACGTTGCTTCCCACTCGACATCCAATCCGGTGTCCATTGCGCAATATGCATCTGTTGCTGCACTTTCATTAGATGAGAATGAAGTGACAAAAATGAAAGATATTTTTGCTGAGAGATTAGAATTATTTTATCGTTTAATCGGTGAGATACCAGGGATACATTGCGTGAAGCCAAAAGGAGCATTTTATTTATTCCCGAACGTTTCTGAAGCGGTTGAGAAGAATGGCTTTGATTCCGTTGATGCATGGGTAACAGCTATATTAGAAGAAGAAAAGGTTGCATTAGTGCCTGGTTCAGGGTTTGGAGCACCTGATTATGTAAGGGTATCTTATGCACTTTCGATTGAAGACATAAAAGAAGCGGCAAAACGTATTAAGCGATTTGTCGAAAATCACTAGACGACGGCATTATGGAGGTAATAAGATGAAAATTACAATTTCACAAGCACCAGATTACAATGAAAAAGAAGTAACGATTGGCGCATGGCTTGCAAACAAACGTTCAAGTGGAAAAATCGCGTTTTTACAATTGCGTGATGGTACAGGCTTTATGCAAGCGGTAGTCGTAAAAAGTGATGTATCAGAAGAAGTATTTCAAGCGGCTAAAAATTTAACCCAAGAAACTTCAATCTACATTACAGGAAAAATTGTGGAGGATAAACGTTCACCTTTCGGATTTGAAATGCAAGTGTCCGATCTGGAAGTGATTCACGTTGCGGAAGATTATCCAATCACTCCAAAAGAGCATGGTACAGAATTTTTAATGGACCATCGTCATTTGTGGTTACGTTCTAAGAAACAACATGCAATTATGAAAGTCCGTAATGAAATTATTCGAGCAACTTATGAATTCTTTAATGATCAAGGATTTGTAAAAGTCGACCCACCAATACTGACTGCCTCTTCTGCAGAAGGCACAACAGAATTATTCCATACGAAATATTTCGATGAAGATGCTTATTTGTCACAAAGCGGACAGTTGTATATGGAAGCTGCTGCAATGGCCTTAGGTAAAGTATTTTCGTTCGGTCCGACTTTCCGGGCTGAAAAATCCAAAACACGCAGGCATTTAATTGAATTTTGGATGATTGAGCCTGAAATGGCTTTTGTAGAACATGACGAAAGCTTAGTTGTTCAGGAGAATTACGTCGCATTTCTTGTTGAATCCGTATTGAAGAACTGTAAATTAGAATTAGGCGTATTAGGTAGAGATTTATCCAAGTTAGAAAATATTAAAACGCCATTCCCGAGAATCACATATGATGAAGCGATTGAATTATTAAAGGAAAAAGGCTTTAACGATATCGAATGGGGCGAGGACTTTGGTGCGCCACATGAAACCGCAATTGCAGAAAGCTTTGACAGTCCTGTATTCATTACAAACTACCCGAAAGATATTAAAGCCTTCTATATGAAACCACATCCGGAGCGCGATGATGTAGTGCTCTGTGCTGATTTAATTGCACCGGAAGGGTATGGTGAAATCATCGGTGGATCCGAGCGAATCGCTGATTATGACTTAATGAAACAGCGTTATGAGGAGCATGGTCTAACTGGCCCTGCATATGAATGGTATCTGGAGTTAAGTAAATACGGAAGTGTACCACATTCAGGTTTTGGTCTAGGATTAGAACGTACAGTAGCTTGGTTGTCAGGAGTGGAGCATATTCGTGAAACAATCCCATTCCCTCGACTATTAAATCGTTTGTATCCATAATTTATCCAGAAATCCAATTGGAGCTGGATTGACCTTAAAATCCCTTGCATATAGGAGCAAGGGATTTTAAATTGCTCCTGAAAATCGGAATTCCGTGTTATACTGATAGAGAGGTGTCCTTACATGTTTGAAACCAATTCGCTTCAAGCGATTTTACATGATCAATTACATATCCCGGGAAAATTACTTACATCCTACACGAAACTAGGTTTAAATGAAACAGAAGTAGTTCTTATACTTCAGCTCATCCATTTTTTCAAAGAAAAGAACCATTTTCCGACTCCTTCCGAATTAGCAACCCCCCTTACGATTAATGAAGAGCATTGCTCTGATATATTAAGGAAACTTATTCAAAAGGATTTATTGAAAATCGAACAAAAAGAAAATGCTAAAGGTCAAATTTCGGAAGTATATTCCATTGAACCATTACTTGTAAAGTTATACCAAGAGGAAAAAGAAGAAGTAGTGGAAGAGAATAATACTGGTACAATATTTATTCTATTCGAACAGGAATTCGGGAGACCACTTTCACCATTTGAAATTGAGATGGTCAGCGCTTGGCTTGATGAAGATAAGATAAGTCCGTCCTTAATTAAAGCAGGACTTAGAGAAGCGGTATTAATGGGTAAATTGAATTTCAAGTATATAGATCGTATATTGAGAGAGTGGAATAAAAAAGGAATCAAATCTGTGGAGCAGGCACGTAATGCAAGCAGACAATTCCATCGCCATCAAAAAGTAAACCAAGCGGTTCAACCGCAGAACAGAGATACTTCAATATATTATAACTGGCTAGAAGGGGAAGACTAGTTAGATGCTGAATTTAAAAGAAATTAGATACTGTTTAGATACTATTGCAGAAATGTTTCCTGATGCTGAAGGAGAGTTAAATCATTCAAATGCATTTGAATTGTTGATTGCTGTTGTATTATCGGCACAATGTACAGATAAGTTAGTGAACAAGGTAACTGCAGATTTGTTTAAAAAATATAAAACACCTGAAGATTATGTTGCTGTTCCATTAGAAGAAGTACAGCAGGATATTCGTTCCATTGGTTTATGGAGATCAAAAGCAAAAAATATCCAGAAGTTATGTCAGATATTAATCGATGAGTATAATGGTGAAGTACCAAGAACAAAAGAAGAGCTGATGGAACTACCCGGTGTTGGGAGGAAAACTGCGAATGTCGTGGCATCTATTGCATTTGGAGAGCCGGCGATAGCTGTAGATACCCATGTAGAGAGAGTTTCCAAAAGGTTAGGCATATGCCGTTGGAAAGATTCTGTTTTAGAGGTAGAAGAGACCCTCATGAGGAAAGTCCCGCGTGAAGAATGGTCTGTAACTCATCACCGCTTAATATTTTTTGGAAGATATCATTGTAAAGCAAGAAATCCAAATTGTCCGGAATGTCCTTTATTGGAATTATGTAGAGAAGGAAAAAAACGGATGAAAAAAATAAACGTTTAAGTTTAAAGCTAAAGTGGCAGTTTCATTTGATGTAATGATTAAATGAATGAAATCTCGGTAAATAAAAAGGGAAGCTTATCCAGACGATAAGCTTCCCTTTAATTTATATCAATTATTCTTCTTCATCCGTTGATGTTTCTTCATCTTCAGGTTCCTCGGTTTGAGGGATAGTAACAGATGTCGATTGGGTTTCACCGCGTACTCCGCTATTGGCTCCATTTTGTCCAATCGGAGTGACAGTAATGGAATATGTTTCTCCTGGTGTGAATGTTCCACTAATTTCAATACCCTGCGATTGGACGGTTCGAGTTTGTCCTCCATTAACGACTACTTCAAATGAAGCTGGTGGCCCATTATATGTCCAGGAAACATCAATGAATCCTTGATCTTCCAAGTAGGAAGCTGTAAGTCCGGATACCGGAGGAATGTTTCCTTCATTATTTTCTTCTTCAGCCTCTTCTTCAGGTTCTGTTTCTTCTTCCGTATCTTCTTCGGTTTCCTCTTCTTCCTCTTGTGCTTCTATCGTGAGTGAAGTGGTTACCGGTTCACTAGTTAAGGAACTGCTCTCATTACTTACCACGACAACTTGAATGGTGTAAGATGCACCTTCTTCAACTTCCGAAATATCGAGTGATAAATCTTCGGTCGTAGAAAGTTCCTGCATCGATCCGTCATTGACACTTGCACTTACCACAAACGAAACATCTCGTTCTGTATCATAACTCCATTCAACAGCAATCGAATTACTTTCTTCGTTATAAGTTGCATTCAGACCTGTGACAGGATCAAGTCGATCGAATTTCTCGGAAGTCTTTTTCGGCTCCGTACCTTTGACGAAAAGCTCTATGACTTTCTGAGAAGCAGGAGTAAACTCACTCGCTAGCTCTGGTGGATTTGTTCCACGTTCAACGGCCACCTCAACGACAGAATCAGGTTTCGTAAAGTCTGGCGTCTCCAAGCCTTCCGAAATAGGCAGTATCGTTTCCCTGAACATTTGCTGTGCGATCGTCCAATGAACGGAGTCTGGTAAACCTATTCTTTTACCATTTTCATCTTGGTAATCCCCAACTAAAGATACTACTGTATAGTTTGTCGTGTATCCGGCAAACCAACGTTCTGGTGCTGTATCTCCAAGGTTTGTCGTTCCTGTTTTACCTGCTACAGGTAATCCGCCGAGACTTCCAGCTTCCCAGGTACCATCAGTAATGGCGTCTTTCAACATATCGGTGATCATATATGCCGTGTAATCATGAATCACTGCTTCCGACTCAGGGCGGAGATCAACCGTACTTCCATCTGGAAATTCGACAGATGTAACTGCATATGGTTCATTATAAATACCTTCATTTCCAAATACGCTGAATGCACCCGCGAGTTGAAGTGGGCTGACTAGTAGATTACCCCCACCAAGTGAGTCAGATGGTACAAGATCACTAGGCATGTCTAACCCTAATTTCTCTCCGAATTCGATTGCGTTTGCACGATCTACTTCTTCTTCGAACAATTTAATGGTAGGCACATTTAACGATTTACTTAATGCGGTTCGGGCTGATACCCAACCGGAAAACGTCCTTGAAAAGTTATTGATCGACTTTCCATCAACCTCATAAGGCTCGTCAAGAATCTGATGATAAGTGGACATTTGATTATATTCAATTGCCGGACCATAAGCTAAAATTGGCTTGATCGTGGAACCAGGCTGGAATTTCTTCGTAGCGTAACTTAAATCACCAACTCTTGTACTATTACGGCGACCACCAATACCTTGAATGGCACCTGTTTTTGTATCAAGGACAACAATCGTACCTTGAACTTTCTCATCACCGTAATCTATTGGGTTTTCTGCACTATCCGTCAGTAAAAATTCAACTCTATCTTGTACACTCGTATCAATTGTCGTGTGTATTTTTAAACCGTCGGAATAAATATCGGTTCCCGGCAGTTTTTCATTGATTTCTTCTTCAACCCTGTTGATAAATGCACCATATGGTGTTGCGCTATCCGTAGGTTCGGCTAGTAGCGAAGTAATATCTACTTGACGTGCTTCATCAGCTTCTTCTTCAGTAATTTTACCGTGACGTACCATTAGTTTTAATACAGTATCCATACGTTCCGCAGTCAACTCAGGATTTCGATATGGATTATAGGCTGTCGGCCGTTGTGGAAGCCCGGCCAAGATAGCAGCTTGCGGTAACGTCAACTCATCCCAGTCTGTTATTCCAAAGTAGTTCTTTGCAGCTGCGGCAACACCATAAGAATTATCGCCATAGAAGATTTTATTTAAGTACATTTCCAAAATTTCTTCTTTTGAATACTGTCGTTCAAGTTGTAATGCAAGCCATTGTTCTTGAACTTTTAACTTAATTTGCTTTTCATTAGATAAGAAAAAGTTTTCAACCACTTGGTGTGTAATTGTACTTGCACCTTGTGAGCCAAAACCATCGGTGATATTAGCCATGATCGCTCCACCAAGCCGCCTGAAGTCAATCCCTGAATGTTCAAAGAATCGGGCATCTTCAGTGGCGATGACTGCATCAATCAATACCTGCGGCAACTCTTCATAACGAACAAGTTCACGGTTTTCCGCACCTAACGTAGCGAAGGAATTGCCGTTTTTATCATAAAAGACAGAAGAGAGGGGGACATCCAATTTATCTGGGTCCAAATCTGGTGCAGTGGCAATCCAGTATATTCCGACTGCTCCGACAACAATTCCAGCTGCGATTCCTACAAATAGGATACTTAATAAAATAGTTTTCCAGAGTGGTCTTTTAGTCGATTTTTTAGATTTTGTATTCGGTGTTTTCTTTTGTTGATTTCTTCTTGCTGTTCTTGACATCTTATCTGCCATAATAAAACCTCCATCAATAGAACTATTCCTCATTGAAGTATAGCTGATCGATTATTGATAAATAGTCTACTCTTGCTTGGTATTTTAAAGGTATAAGGTGACCCTCTTGTTGAATGATCTCATAAGAAATAGATTTCTTGCCTTTATGGAACTGCTCAAACCAGAACGGAAGAAGTTTCTCTATTTCCAGTAAATAAGTTTCACTGAAACTGGAAAAGCGGATAATAATAAATGAAATTCCTCCGTGTTTAATCACGCGCTCCATATGGACAATTTGATGTTCGTGAATATTCGCTAGAGGAAAGCGTGTTTTATTTTTAGTTTCTTTTGCTTCAAAATCGATATATTTCCCCCGGTACAGTCCATTATAATCGGTAGTCGAAGCTCGTTTATAGTAGGCCTCCGTAATGACAGCGGCACTGCGTTCAGGATAATGGACCTTTACGACTTGAATCGGTGTAGGCTTTTTATGTACTACCGCGCGATTCTGTTCCAAATAATATTCGTTAGTAACGTTAATATCTTCTTCTAAAGTCATTCCCCGATTACTGTAATTATTAATCTTCATCCCGGTGTTTTCTTTTTTTAATGGACGCTTTTTCTGTCCATTTGGGTAATTCATCATTTAATCCTCCTAATTACTGCTGCAATATTCCTCCCTTTCTAATTACCATAAAGCAACTATACTTATTTATTATATAACAAATTCACCATTTACACCTAATCTAGAAGAAATTCCAGTAAAAGAAATGGTATAAATAAGTTTATAAATTGGACATATATATTGGAGACAATACACGTGGATACTGTCAGCACTTGCATGAAATGAACTAGTTTTGACTGTTCTTTTCTAGTTTTGTCGACTGTGCAGGATACTGGCTTTTCCCATCGAATAACTATTTAAGGAGGGGATAGCTATGGCGATAGCTCTTAAACGGTTTCAGTCGGCGGAAGGAATGAATAAAGAAGAAGTTGAAAAAGTTTTACTTCATATTGCCTATCAATTGGAGAAAATGGACCAGCAGTTAAAAGTAAGGACGGATAACGAAACTTGGAGGCTTTTTCAGGAACAACAGCAAGAAGTATATAAAGTGGAATTGACAATAAAAGAATTATTGCCATACAAATAGATGCGAAGTTACGACGAACATGGTACAGTTAACTTATGAGCAACTTAAAGGTAATAACGACAAGGGGATCCGACCATGTTAGACGTAAAAAAACAGACTATAGAACTTAGAAACCACCTAGAACGATTAAAAGATAGATTTGAAAATAATGATCCTCCTGAAAACAGGCGAGATCGTGATTTCTTTAATAAGGTGAAAGAGGAAACAACACCTGTTTACGAACTCTTAGTGACTTGGGAGGAGAAAACACTACTTGTTGTTAAAGAACGAAAGTTAAAGGTTCATCCACAACAAGTTGTTTCGACAAGAGAGAATATGGAGCTTCTGCTCATGCATAGTTATTTTATCGATGCACGACCGAAGCGTTATATGGAACTCTATAAATCCATTCTCTATATATTTGACCAAATCGTAGATGAAATCGAATAGTATATGAAGCGAGGGTAAGCACATGGATCAACAAACATTAATTGAAAAAGCGATTGAAATCAGAAAACATGCTTATATTCCATATTCTAAATTTGCAGTAGGAGCAGCACTACGAACAAAATCAGGCAAAGTTTATACTGGATGTAACATCGAAAACGCAGCGTATCCGGTTACTTGTTGTGCAGAACGGGTTGCCATATTTAAAGCAATTTCTGAAGGTGATTTAGAATTTGTTGAAATGGCTGTTGCAGCTGACACAACGCGCCCTGTACCTCCGTGTGGCTCCTGCAGACAAGTAATGAGTGAATTCTTCCCTAAAGACATGAACATCCATTTAACCAACCTCAACAAGGAAGTTACTACTTTTACAATGGAAAGCCTTTTACCATTTTCTTTCACGGAGGCAGATTTATTAGGTGAATAGAATCACCAATTTATCGGAAGCTGATTTCTCAGTTTCCTTTTTTGATGATATACTATATAATGAAGCAATCTATAAACAAAATAATTGAATACTAATGAAACAGGAAAATTGCATATAAGAGGTGATAGTGATGAGTTTTGATCAAACCCAATTAAATGCCAAAGATATTTATGAGAAAGATTTCAAAACTGAATTTCGGGGTTATAGCCAAAAAGAAGTGGATGAATTCTTAGATGTTATTATCCAAGACTATGATGCCTTCCAACAAGAAATCCAACGATTAAAACAAGAAAATGAAAGACTGAAAAGAACTTCTGAAGATCATCAACATACTAGAATCCGACCACCACAACAAAATACACAAGTTAACTACGATGTATTGAAACGGTTATCGAATCTGGAAAAAGCAGTATTTGGGAAGAAAGTATCCAGTTCTACGGAATGATTGTTAACTTTTACCACATATTGTCCACGGAACATTTTTATGTTAAAATGACTGTAGCAGGAAGTTAAATACTCATGTAATCGCTGTGTGCATTTGCATGCAGAGGAAAGTCCATGCTCACACAAGCTGAGATGCTTGTAGTGTTCGTGCTTGACGAAACCATAAGTCAAGGTGACTATCTAGTCAACGGCAGGAGGAATTCCTAAGTCTTTAAGATATGGAAGAAACTCCTTGAAAGTGCCACAGTGACGAAGCTGGGTCGGAAACGATTCAGGTGGAACGAGGTAAACCCCACGAGTGAGCAACCCAAATTTTGGTAGGGGCACTCTCCATTAGGGAATTGAACCGAAAGAGAGACAGGCTTTAGGAAGTCTGTAGATAGATGATTACACCCGCATGTACGAGGTTAAAGACCGCCGTTTGCAGTACAGCGGGACAGAACATGGCTTATCGAGTATTTAACGGTCTTCACATTTAAATTAAACCTAATTCTTTCGCATACTTTTTGCAGAAGAATTAGGTTTTTTATTTTTCTTTATATGGTAAACTAATACTAATCTGCAAATGAAGGGACTAACAGTATATGCAAAAGGTTAAATTAGTTGCAACAGCTGCAATGGGTTTAGAATCAATTGTAGCAATGGAAGTGAAACAATTAGGATATGAAGTAGAAGTAGAGAACGGAAAAGTTATATTTGAAGCACCTATTTCCGCTATTCCTCGATGTAATCTGTGGCTCAGAACAGCGGATCGTATAAAGATTATTGTAGGAGAATTTAAAGCCGAAACATTTGATGAATTATTCGAAGGCACAAAGGCATTGAATTGGGAGAGGTATATTGCCGAAGATGGTCAGTTTCCTGTAAGTGGAAAATCGGTGAAATCTACCTTATACAGTGTTCCAGACTGTCAAGCGATCGTAAAAAAAGCTATAGCTGAAAGATTGAAGTTGAAATACGGTATGGTTACGAAAATGCCTGAGACTGGTGGTCTGTTTAAAGTGGAAGTAGCTCTACTGAAAGACATGGTTACACTGACATTGGATACATCAGGGGTCGGTCTGCATAAGAGGGGTTATCGGATTGGACAGGGTGAAGCACCACTTAAAGAGACAATGGCCGCTGCGTTAGTATTGCTGACAAATTGGCAACCTGATGAACCATTTATCGATCCATTTTGCGGTTCGGGAACAATCCCTATTGAAGCAGCTTTAATCGGTCAGAATATTGCTCCCGGATTCAACAGGGAGTTTGCTTCAGAGGAATGGCCATGGATCAAGCGAAAACATTGGGATGAAGCATTGAACGAAGCAGAAGACCTGGCTAAATATGATCAGCCTCTTGATATTACAGGTTCCGATATTAGCCATAAACTGATTCAGATTGCTGGAGAAAATGCAATGGAAGCCGGTCTTAGTGATCTAATCACATGGAAACAGATGCAAGTGAGTGATTTAACCATTAAAAGCGAAAATGGTTATCTTGTAAGTAACCCGCCATATGGTGAACGGCTAAGCGAAAGAGAAGAGGTTATCCAAATGTATCAAGACCTCGGCCGTATTATGAACGAACACCCATCATGGAGTGTCTATATTATTACGGCATATGAAACGTTTGAAAAAGAATATGGTAAGCAGGCAACGAAAAAGCGAAAGCTATTTAACGGTTTTATTCAAACCAATTATTATCAATACTTTGGAAACAAAATAAAGTAAAGGGGTTATCGTATTGTCTGCATTAGAAAAAGAATTTTTGGCTTATTTACATGAAATCGATGCTTATCGTGAATTAATCACGTTAGCGCATTGGGATCTTCGTACAAAAGTTCCTAAAAAAGGTGTAGAGACTCGATCGCAAGCCATCGGTATACTTTCAGCAAAGGTTCATGAATTGCAAACCTCTGATAGGATGAAACACTTTATCGATGAGCTGAAAAGTACTGAAACCGATAAGATTACACAAAAGGCAATTGAGGAAAGTGAATTGATTTATGAGCGTAATCATAAAATTCCTCAAGACGAGTATAAGGCCTATGTTACCTTGCAAAGTCAATCCGAAGCTGCTTGGCAGGAAGCAAGGGAAAAGGCAGACTTCCAGTTATTTCAACCGTATTTAGAAAAGCTTGTTGACTATAATAAGAAATTTTCCAATTATTGGGGCTATAAAGATCATATTTATGATGCGTTATTAAACCAGTATGAACCAGGTGTTACAACTAAAATGTTGGATGATGTATTTCCAGCACTACGCAAGTCGCTTACAGATTTATTGCAAAAAGTGACTGAAAAAAGTACAGACACCAATTCTTCCGTAGTCTTAGGACATTTCCCTAAGAACAATCAGCGTGAATTTGCTGTACACGTATTAAAGCAAATGGGTTATGATTTTGAAGCAGGAAGACTGGATGATACGATTCACCCTTTTGAAATCACTCTGAATTTACAGGATGTAAGAATAACAACGAGATATGATGAAAACGACTTTCGTATGGCTGTGTTCGGTATTATCCATGAGGGTGGCCATGCCCTGTATGAACAAAATATTAATCCAGAGCTTGCCCGGACCCCATTAGCGTCTGGAACATCCATGGGAATCCACGAATCACAATCTTTATTTTGGGAAAATATGATTGGCAGGAGTAGGGATTTTTGGAGAACGAATTATGAAACGTTTAAACAATATGCTCCGGATTTCCTTCAAGCTTTAGAAACAGAACAATTTTATAAAGCAATAAACACGGTAAGTCCAAGCTTGATACGAATTGAAGCGGATGAAATGACTTATCCACTGCACATCATGATTCGATATGAATTGGAGAAAGCTTTAATAAGTGATGAGATCAAGGTGAAAGATTTACCAGAATTGTGGAATAAGAAAATGGTTGAGTATTTAGGGGTAGAGCCTGAAAATGATGGGGAAGGGGTGCTGCAAGATATCCATTGGTCAAGCGGGGATTTTGGTTATTTCCCTTC
Organism: Oceanobacillus luteolus; assembly: GCF_042678205.1. NCBI lineage: Bacteria > Bacillati > Bacillota > Bacilli > Caryophanales > Bacillaceae > Oceanobacillus > Oceanobacillus luteolus. The sequence goes on along the minus strand of NZ_JBHUDE010000049.1, from coordinate 55,664 downwards.
CTATGCATTAGGTTATATGTATGCCGCGCAGTTTAACCATACATTAAGGCAACAGTTAGATGTGGAAGCGATTGTGCAATCAGGAGATTTCACACCTATCACTACATGGTTAAAAGAACATATTCATCAATACGGTAAAATGAAAAAACCATTGGAACTCTTACAGGACATCACAAACGAATCATTAAACCCAGATTATTTAGTGCAATATTTAACAGAGAAATATAGTGAAATATATGGGTTTTAGTTAAATTAATAATACGAAATAAATTGACTTTGCCCAAAAAGTCTTTNAGGCTGATGAGCCTCCGACGCACAGAACGTGCTAGTGCAGACGTTGCTACAGGTCGTGGCGTTCTTAGTATGCCTCGGGCTATGGCCCTGTGGGGTCTCAACGATGCCTTTCTTCCCGCAGGAGTCTTCGGTGATCGGGGCTGCTCCGTGGAAAAACTAATAAATGGAACATTATCAGTAAAAGATCATAACTATTTAATAAATAACAAAAGGACAGAGATCCAATAAGTTCTCTGTCCTTTGAATTTTGTTAGCTTCCTATTGGCCAGTCGAATGGGGCTGATCCTGGGGGTGCATTTTGGATAACGTCCATAATAGGAACTGTATAAGCGAATAAAATTAATACTAAAGTTATCGCAATCCAAAGCTTCCAGTTTTCTGTCCATTTTGGTGTAGGTTCTGCATGATCTTCTTCCTGTGCGATTGGGAATTCCTGTTCACCTTTAGGCGAGAAGAATATCATCTTAATGAAAATAAAAATCATTAAAAGGATTGCAAAAAATAAAATTGTACCTCCAACAGCTTGAGCCATTTGATAAGCTCCCCATTCAGCTGCTTGTTCTGTTCCACCATAATCAGAGAAATTTGAACGTCGAGGTGCACCTGCTAATCCTTGAATATGCATAGCAGTTGACATGATGGTCATACCGACACCCCAAAGTATTGTCTGATAAATCCCTAGCCGGTTCACAGCATCTGTTAATTTACGCCCTGTTAAATGGGGGATAAGCCAGTAAGCAATACCAAAGAATGTTAACACTACAGTTGTAGCCGCTGTTAAATGGAAATGGCCTGGTACCCAGATAGTGTTATGAACCATAGTATTAATCTGGTAAGAAGCATTGATAATTCCTCCAGCTCCACCAGGAATGAATGCAAGCATACCAACAAATGGTGCTAGGAAACGAACATCTTTCCAAGGAAGATGCTTCAACCAACCAAATAGTCCACCATAGCCTTTCTTACGCCCAGTAATCTCAAAAGTTGCAAACATAGAGAATGCAGTCATCAAACTTGGTATAACAACCATGAAAGTTAAAATAACTTGAATAAACTTCCATGTTGAATCCAGTCCAGGTTCAGTCAGTTGGTGATGCAGTCCAACTGGGATAGAGAAGAACAAGAATAAGATAAATGAAAATCGTGCTAAACTGTCACTGAAGATCTTTCCACCGATGACCTTAGGAATAATTGCATACCATGCCATGTAGGCGGGTAATAGCCAGAAATAAACTAATGGGTGACCAAAATACCAGAATAAAGTACGACTTAACAGCACGTTAATTGTATTTTTATAACCTAAAGACCAAGGTATGATTTCAATTAACATAGAAGTTGCAACGCCAATGGTAGCAATACACCACATGAGCATATTGATAATTACCATGAATGCAAGCAATGGTGATTTCTCATTAGGATGAGCTTTCTTCCAGAGATAGAATTGCCGGAAGTTTACTGCAGCAGTTACCCAACTTCCTACCACAACGAGAGTAATACCAATGTAAAATAGCGGATGTGCTTTTAATGGTGCATAAAATGTATAAAGAACATTTGCTTTTCCAATCAAAATGGTAACAGCAGCAATAACTGTTCCAATCAACATGATCCAGAAACCAACCCACGCCCAATTTAATTGTTTTTTTGAAAATCCAATTGTTTTTCCCATAAGGGCATTTTGGAATCCAATGATAAAAAAGCTAGTCATAACAAGTGCTAAAATTACTCCGTGTACCGTAAGGATCGTATAGTAATTAATTCCCCAAGGTAACTCAAATTCACCAGAACGAGCAAGTACCTGTAATAACCCCATCAAACCACCGACGAGCAATGATATCATTGCTACGTACATATAAGACATAATTAGTCTACGTTCTCTCTTTGATAGGCTAAGTTCTACAGTTCCATAGTTATGGAATACTTTCGATGAAAACTTTTCTACTACATTTGCTGGTGTAGCCATTATTCAACCACCTCCAAAGATCCATACATTAAGTGATGTCCAACCCCACAGTATTCATTGCACACTAAGGTGTATTCTCCTGGATTGTTCAACTCTACTTCCATCGTACTCACATAACCAGGTTCAACCATCATATTAATATTTGTTCCTGCAAAATTCAGGCCGTGGATGACATCTGGTGTCGTTGCTTGGACGAGTACTTTTGATCCAGCTGGGATTTCAATATTTTTTATTGGTGCTCCGGATTCATCGGTACCCAAATCATAGTTAAATGCAGAAGCAACGATATTAAGTACATATCTACCTTCATCAACTTTTGTTAAACCCCGGTTCTCAGGTTTAAAAGCGTCATTTGCTTCAATGTTTTCGGGATCAATAATTTCTCCGTGGCTTTGAGGATGTGTGCCTAAATAAAAAGCACCGAATCCTAAAATAATTAAAAATACAATTAGTCCTACAATCCCTGCACCAAGCCAATATTTCTCATATTTGTGTAGATGCATCAATGATCACTCCTTAATTTTCATTATCTTAAAAGGAATAGCATAAGCGCTCCAATCCAAGTCACCAATAAGATTGCTCCCAAGATAGATACAGATATTAATGTACCTTTAAGGTTTGGTTCGCTTTCTGGATTGGTATTTACATGTTTCTGGTTCTTAGTAACCATTGGTTAATCCCTCCTAGAGATTTCTTTACTACTATTTTCATCATACACAAATTGAAAATGGAATTTATGGCTACACATCAGCTTTCACAATTTGTTCAATAGTTCTCAAACTCATTGAAATGATGATTTTACTAACTTTTTAGTTATAAAAGTATGTGAATTTTGTATGACAAACAAATATAAATGCTTACAAAAATCTTAAAGAGATGATAAAATGGAACTTTTTTTTAGAAAAGGGTAAGTATTATGGATTAAGTTATCCTGCTGGTGGAAGAACAGTTGATTAAAGGGTGAGGTAGTTCTTACAGGAGGATCTTATGAATATACAAACACAAAAAAAGCAGTATTCATTTAAGAATACTGCTCAAGTTTTTTTATAGTTTAGTTACGTTAGCCGCTTGTGGTCCTCGTTCGCCTTCAACAATTTCAAAGGAAACTTCTTGACCTTCTTCCAAAGATTTGAATCCTTCTTCTTGGATGGCTGAATAGTGAACGAATACATCGTTACCTTCTTCCAGCTGGATGAATCCAAAGCCTTTTTCTGCATTGAACCATTTTACTACACCGTTTTGCATGTAAACTCCTCCTAAAACCTTTCACGATAAAACGTGGTTATAATACAAAGAGAGGACACAAAAACATTAAAATAGACAGCATCTATTGAGAGTAGGATTACTAACACATCCACTTCAAAGAAGCTGTCTGGTATTTAATGAATCCGTACTTCTGCTTTGTTGAACCTATAATAACTTATTTAATTAGACTAGTCAAGAAATTCACTCAACTTTTTTCTGAAAGTTGTAAAATATGCAACCTAAATTGAATGTAGTATAATATCCATTATGCATATAGAAGCAAATAAAGTATGATAGAAGGAAGGGGGAAGGTCATGGACAGAAATAAACAGCTTGACGCCATTCGTTCGTACGCTCATCAGCTATTTCATAATGATCATACTGGTCATGACTACTACCACATGAAGCGGGTGGCTCACATGGCAAGAGAGCTTGCAATAGATGAGGAGGGCGATCTCTTCATATGTGAAGCTGCAGGATGGTTGCATGATGTAGGGGATCGAAAGCTGTTTAATGACCCTCTGAGAGTTCTAGAAAATATGAATGATTTTTTAAATTCGATTGGTCTCAATGAAGACAGTAAAAGGGAAATTAATCATGTGATATCAACCATTTCCTTCTCGGGAGGGAAAACTCCGACCACTTTAGCTGGGAAAATCGTTCAAGATGCAGACCGTTTGGATGCAATTGGAGCTATTGGAATTGCAAGGACTTTCCATTATGGTGGGGCGAATAACCAACTAATCTACAAGCCAGATGATCCCAACACCTCCATACAGCATTTTTATGATAAACTACTAAAGCTGAAAGAAGGTATCCATACAGCCTCTGCAAGAAAGATCGCAGAAGAACGCCATAACTGGCTGTTGGAGTTTTTGGATCAATTTCATAAAGAGTGGATATAAACTCTACGAAATTCAGATGGCAAACAATTCGTGAATACATAAGAAGAAATAGGAGGACGTCAAATGTTACAAGGAGAACAAGCATATCTAGATTTGTGTAAATTAATTCTAGAAGAAGGACATAAAAAAGAGGACCGGACCGGCACAGGTACATATTCCGTATTTGGTCATCAAATGCGGTTTGATTTAAACGAAGGTTTTCCTTTATTAACTACGAAAAAAGTGAATTTCAGGTTAATTGCTTCCGAGTTGCTTTGGTTTATCAAGGGAGATACGAATATCAAATACCTATTGGAAAACAATAATAATATCTGGAATGAATGGGCTTTTGAAAGATGGGTTGCAAGTGAAGATTATAATGGCCCAGATATGACTGACTTTGGCCTGAGAAGTCTACAAGATGAAGAATTTAACATGGAGTATAAAAAGCAGATGGATATTTTTAAGGAAAGAATCCTACATGATGATGCTTTTGCCAAAAAGTATGGAGATTTAGGATTTGTTTACGGAAAACAATGGAGAAAGTGGGAAACCAAGACAGGAGAGGCAATCGATCAGTTAAAAAATGTTATTGAATCCATTCGTACGAACCCAGACTCAAGAAGACATATTGTTTCTGCATGGAATCCCGAAGATATTCCTTTTATGGCACTTCCGCCTTGTCATACATTATTCCAGTTCTATGTAGCGGATGGCAAGCTTTCCTGCCAATTATATCAGCGGAGTGGAGATGTTTTCTTAGGAGTTCCATTTAATATTGCCAGCTATGCTTTATTAACTCATTTGATTGCACATGAATGTGGACTAGAAGTAGGTGAATTTGTACATACAATCGGAGACGCACATATCTACTCCAACCATGTCGAACAAGTCAAAACTCAGTTGAAGCGAGAAACTCGCCCACTACCGAAACTTAAGTTGAAATCAGACAAGCAGTCTGTATTTGACTTTGAGTTGTCGGACTTTGAACTTGTTGATTACAATCCACATCCAGCAATTAAAGCACCTATCGCCGTTTAAAAGGAGGACCAAGATGATATCATTACTTGTTGCAATGGACCGGAATCACGTGATTGGATCGCAAAATGATCTGCCATGGCATTTGCCGGATGATTTACGTTACTTTAAAGAAAAAACAACAGGAAATACGATGATTATGGGAAGAAAAACTTTTGATTCCATTGGCCGTGTATTACCAAACCGAAGAAATGTAGTAATTACTCGTAGCAACAACCCTGATTTACCGGATGGGGTGGAAGTTATCCATAATTTAGAGACCCTTAAAGAATGGAATGATAACAATTCTGCGGAGGAGTTTTTCGTAATTGGTGGCGGAGAAATTTTTAAGCAAGTTCTTCCTTTTGCCGATCGTATGTACATTACTTGGATTGACGAGGAGTTTGAAGGAGATACTTTCTTCCCAGAGTTTTCACTTCATGAGTGGGAATTAACTTCTAAAACGAAAGGAAAGAAAGACGAAAAAAATCCGTACGATTATTATTACCTGGTATATGATAGAAAAAAAGCGTGAGGAGTAGTACTTGTACACTTTGTTTTGTTGCTATATACTAGAATTAGCATCAAGACATAATAATGGAGTTGATAGATTTGCTTGCAAACATAGGTTTTCCCGGACTGATTCTGATTCTTATCGTTGCTCTTATTGTATTCGGGCCTAGTAAACTTCCTGAAATTGGTAGAGCAGCTGGAGATACATTACGTGAATTCAAGAAGTCAGCTAGAGATTTAACAAGTGATGTTACAAAAGAAGTAGATGAAGTCAAGTCACTCGTTAAGGAAGACAATACCAAATAAAACGGGGTGATGAAAGATGTTAAGTAATATTGGAATTCCAGGGTTGATATTGATTGTTATTGTTGCCCTCATCGTTTTTGGTCCAAATAAACTGCCGGAAATCGGTAAAGCATTTGGCCATTCTTTGAAAGAGTTCAAAAATGCAACTAAAGGCCTCACAAGTAATGAGGAAAAAACAAAATAAAATATTGTTTAAAGACAGGGGAAAATTCCTTGTTCTACCTTTCTTGATTTCGAGAGAAGGACATAATAAATAGAATAGATAAATGAAGATGTAAGTTTTATTTTATCTTACATCTTCTTTTGTGTTTTTTACATTAGAGGAGTGTCACTTATGGTGGAGAAGAATCAAAGTGAAGAAAAAGAGATGAATCTTGTCGATCATCTTGCTGAGCTCCGTAACCGATTGATTGTTACAGCTCTATTCTTTATTGCTTTCTTTATTGTTGGTTTCATTTATATTAAAGATATTTATTGGTTTTTTGTTAACGATATTGATTTGGAGCTGACTGCAATCAGCCCAACAGAAATAATTTGGATTTATTTTTCAATGGCAGGGATTGTAGCAATTGTCGGAACAATTCCCATTCTTACATATCAAATTTGGGCTTTTGTTAAGCCGGGCTTGCTGCCGCATGAGAGAAAAGCTACGATTGGGTACATACCTGCTATTTTCCTACTATTTATAGGTGGTTTAGTATTTGGTTATTATATATTTGTTGAACTGATCATGCCGTTTTTGCTATCTTTAAACGACGGGATGTTCAATATTATGTTCACGGTCGATCGCTACTTTAAGTTTCTATTACGGATTACGGTACCGATTGCTATACTTTTTGAACTTCCGATTATTGTTATGTTTTTAACCAGTCTTGGTATACTTACACCAGACTTTATGATTAAGAATAGGAAGTATGCCTATTTTGGACTTATCGTTGCTGGTGTCCTACTTACACCACCAGACTTTGTCTTGCAGCTTGTTGTCGCAGTACCACTTATTGTTCTATACGAAATCAGTCTGCAATTGGCAAAAATCGTCTATCGCAAGAAACTGAAAAAACATAAAGAGTTTATGGAAGAAGGATCCGCAACGTAAGCTTGAGTATTAACTGAGGTGTTACTATGAAGACGTTTTATCAACATTTAATGACTTTCCGCGGAAAAAGAGTTCCTGATGATAAATCTAGACTTGCTGATTGGGCATTCTTCGATCACGATTTTCCAAAGCATTCAAATGACTATGACGAACTGAGCAATTACTTGGAATGGAATAGCCCCTTTGCAAATGCATTACGGACTTTCGATGAGATCTGGGATTTATATCAAAACAAATAAAAAATAGACTGGGTAGATACTCTATCCCAGTCTATTTTTTATTTTCACATCTGTTATGAGATGTAAGGGGAGGTGGTAAGTATTTATATATTTGTTTCAGAGATGGGCACGCTTAGCGTGTCGTTTAATATTATGACCGTTCCAGTAATTTGCTAAAAATGTGATACATGGTAAATTGTCAGTTAAACTATAGATTGTTGATTAGGTACTTAATAAATTCTTCTTGTAACAGCAAAGAGGAGAGAGGATTAATAATTAAATCAAACGTTTGTTTGAAATTTGTTTGACAAATTTTTATCTGAACTAAAAGAGAATAGTGGGTAATTTGTAGATTTATGCGCTTACCCGGGAAATATTATATTGCCTACACTTTTTCACTAGTTGTAACGTACATTATTAGAGAGATTATTTCCTATATAAAGATTTTAAAGTGGAAGGCAGGGTGAAAAATGTTCCAACCGACTCATAGAAGACCTGAATACGGCATCAGGCAGCGATCAACATCAGGAGTAGATGGTTTTATGTTTGGTAATGCTCAGCCTCCTATACGGCGAAGTTCATTTGCAAAACAACAACTAAATCCATTAAACTTATTAAATAGTCCTCATATTAGTAAAGGAATTGATGGATTTTCGGGTATACTTGATAATGTACAACAGGTGTTGAAGATTGTGGATACAACTACCCCATTAATCAAAGAGTATGGACCAATGATCAAAAATTTGCCTGCGATGTATCGGATGGTCAAAGCTTTTAAAAAGGTAGATTCTATGGATGATGAAACGGAAAAGGATATAGATGTTTCTAAAGATAAGGATTCAGTTGTTCACGAAAATGAGAAAGATTCGATTGAGCAAAGTGAAAACGTGCCGAAAGAGACTGTTGGAGAGACAAGTCGCAAAAGTAATGGCGTATCAACTCCAAAGCTTTATATTTGAAAAATATGCAGTATACTTGCATTATAGGTGAAAAAACGGAAAAATAGATACTATCATGAGAGCAATGGAGGAATGATCATGTCTCAAACCTATGAGAAAGCAACATTTGCTGGCGGCTGCTTCTGGTGTATGGTCGAACCATTTGACAGCCGACCAGGTGTCGAAAGCATCATTTCCGGTTATACAGGTGGGGAATTAGAGAATCCCACTTATGAACAAGTATGTTCCAACACGACAGGTCATGTTGAAGCTGTACAGATAACCTTCGATCCGAATATCATGCCATATGAGCAATTGTTGGAGACTTTTTGGCAGCAAATAGATCCTACCGATCCAGGCGGTCAGTTTAATGATCGAGGGGAATCCTACCAAACAGCAATTTTTTATCATACTGAAGAGCAAAGAAAAACTGCAGAAGAATCCAAACAACAATTAGAAGCAAGTGGGAAATTTTCTAAGCCGATAGCAACGAAGATACTTCCAGCAAAGCCATTCTACCCAGCTGAAGAAGAACATCAGGATTATTATAAAAAACAGTCTTTCCATTATCGTCTATACAAAAAAGGATCGGGGAGAGAAGATTTCATCAACAAACATTGGAAGCAAAAATATGACAAAAAAGAATTAAAGAAAAAATTAACACCTATACAATATCATGTTACCCAAGAAAATGGTACCGAGCGGCCATTCCAAAACGAATATTGGAACCATTTTAAAGATGGAATTTATGTGGATATCATATCTGGAAAGCCATTATTTTCATCTAAAGATCAATATGATGCTGGCTGTGGTTGGCCAAGCTTTACAAGACCAATCGACCATTATGAAATTGATGAGAAAATGGATACAACTCATGGCATGATCCGGACGGAAGTAAGAAGTAAAACAGCAGATTCACACCTTGGCCATGTATTTGAAGATGGACCAGTAGAAGCTGGGGGTTTACGATATTGCATTAATTCAGCTGCTATGCGATTTGTACCTAAAGAGAAAATGAAAGAAGAAGGTTATGAAAAGTATTTATACCTATTTGAAGATTGAAGTTAACTATATCTTAATTATTTAAACTAAGGAGAGCGAAATGATTCATTTAAACTGGAAAAATAGACAAGTTATTAAACAAATAGAATGTGTCCATACAGACGCAAAGAAGTTTATCGTTAACAAAAAATTGACTCCCGGAAAGAAATATAATGTAATTAATGAAACGGATGAATTTTATTTCATCATCGATAACAGTGATCGTGTTGGTGGATTTCTAAAAGAATATTTTAAAGAAATCTAAGCTGTATCACGACAGTTGTTTTTTGTTTGATGCAAAAAATTCATGTATAATATATGAAGTATTTAAAATGGTAAATTTGCAGCAAGGGAGGCGTTTGATTTGGCATTTATTATTACTTCACCATGTAAAACGGAAAAAGCAGGTGAATGTGTAGAAGTTTGTCCGGTGGACTGTATTGAAGAAGGCGAAGATATGTTTTATATCGATCCCGATATTTGTATAGATTGTGGAGCGTGTGAAGCAGTTTGTCCTGTAGAAGCAATATTTATTGAGGATGAAGTTCCTGAATCAGAATATCAATACATTGAAATAAATCGTAAGTTCTTTGAGGACAGATAATTATTTGTAGTCGCATACTGGAATGTATGCGACTTTTTTTGTTTTTTTTGTTTTGTGAGGTATTTATTATTTGGTTAAAACTTCAATTTCATCTCACTATCTAGAGTAAACTTTATTAATGAGACAAAATTAGCTCTCTGGTACATAACTTCCTATAATATATATTATGTCTACTAGAAAATCCGAAAAATAAATTGCATAGTCTGTTAAACAGATTATGCAGTAATAAAGTATTCAAGCCCCTCTTCCTTATAAATACTTCACTAATCACAATTCTTTCTTTCGAGCTTCCGATTTTTAATAGCATTTTTATGAACTTTAATTCCTCTATCCTTTAATTGATCTAAAGGTAAAGTTTCCTTCTGAAAAGCTTCGTATTTTCTTCTGAGGTATAATCCTTTGTTTTGATACATCCAGTCGGAAAACAATTTTATAGTTTTTCGTCCACTTACATAAACACGATAATATGTGTCATGTTCTGTAAAATTAGTTTCAAATCCGTATTCATCAATTACATTTCTTAATGATTGCATAAATAACTTAGATCCTCCAACAAAACTGATAAAGTATTTTTCATACTTAACAAAACCGTCTCCATCAAAATATCCCCGTACAAAGTGACTCATATATTCCTTTGGTACATACGGAAATTTAATATTACTCGTTTTGTTTGGCCCAACACCGTGAATTTCTTTCAAATCTTTCTTCATTTCTTTGCTATTTATATTCAATAGATAAACGTCGGAGTTATTCTTGGTAATTTTGTGGTTGGAATCAAGTTCAGATCTGATATTTTCTAATATATATTTTTCTTTTTGTGAAAAACTAATCATTTGATGATTACTGGAAACCATACCATCCGCGATAAAAAAACCTAATATATATGCCATATTATTTGACCAGGTTTTGAAATAATCTTCATTTACCGTATATATTCTCCTCCAGCTCCCTCTCGGCCGCATCTCCACATTATTTTCTTTCAATAACATGCGAATATACCTCGGTGACACATTCGCAAGTTTTGCAATTGATGTGGTGCTCTTCCCATCTAGATATAATTTTATAATTTCATCAGTCTCCAAAATTCTCTTCCTTAATAGTTTATCCAATTCACTCTCCCCTTCTCATCAGAATATATGTTCGTATTTATGTATATCATAATCCATGAATCAGAAAACATCAACCAGAAGCTAAATTAGACTGTTAAATTCGTATAAATCGTCTAACTTTCAAAAAAATTGACCTTTTCATCTGAATTCTGATATATTCGATAAAACAATCGAATTCATGGATAAGGAGCTGGTTGTAATGCGAAATGAAGTATCCGTTTTTGTCATGTCCATAAGCAATTCATCAGCCGATATCGGTTATGAACTAAGCGAGTATTTAGAACAACTGCAAATCAGCACATCGTACTGGACACAATATATTGTCCCTACAAAAGTAACTCATCGCGGTGAAGAATTGATTGTTCTATGCAGTGGTTATGCAACTGCCTACGTTCTTTCTTTCTATATAAGTCGAATTTGGAATTTCGGTGATCGACCATATTTTGGTCTCAGTTTCGGTAATATAGAAGAAGGTTTTAACACAATAAATATCGAGTCTTGGATTCACCCTTTACTGAAACAAGCAAGAAAAGCAAACGAATCGGCAAAAAACGAAACTGACAAGATGCAGTTTCGATTTCAACTATCCCAGTCAACAGCTAGCCAAGGCTTTGAAGTTTATTACGAACAGTTTGAGACGTTGTTGAATATGAATCTATCCTTGCTGCAAGAACTAATGAATGAACAAACAGAGATACAGTCTCTTGTCACTTCACTTTATTTAATGCTTGGCCAGCAAAATAAAGTGAGTGAACATCTTGGAAGAACGACATCGACCATCTCGACACATATGAAAAATGGTAAAACGCCTATCATCTTATCTACATTTCAAAGTATTATATCTGTACTGAGCTCATTAGAAATGGAAAAAGTTGAGAATCAAACCGATGAACTGCAAAAGAATATTAGACAAAATATTACGCAGCGTCTGCACCACTACCTTCCTCAAAGATAGGAATTCACATATTGCTATCCTGAACTATATCGATTCTCCATTTCAATCTTAATTAACATAAATAGGCTGCAGTTCTTAAGTGAACTGCAGCTTAATGAAAGACTAATTATTGACGTTTTTTTGTCTTCTTATTATTTAACTTTTCGTTTGCAGTTAATGGTTCATTAGCAAACTCGTGATCAAAATTTTTGGTCAGCTTCTTTCTTACAGCTTGCTCATCACTAAAACCGCCATTACTTAACTTTTTCTTAGTCATTTCAACACCTCCATCTATATATTCTTCAATTGATGGAGATTTATGAGCGATTTATTATAATGTCGCTATGAATGATTTGTCTTTAACCTACTTATATTGCTTCAACAATGATTCAAGCTGTAATGCTTTGCCCATATCACCATTTATTTTGAGTTTTCCAGTCATAAAGGCAACTGTCCCTTTTAAATTTCCAGATAAGAATTTTTGAAAGCTTTCAGTATTCATTTTCAAATTGCAATCCGCCTTATTTTTATCGGCATCCTTCGATACTTCAGCAACCCCATTTTGGATACTTAGTAGATAGGTTCCATCGTCGATATCTGTGATATCGAATAGATAAATCGCTTTCATATTTTTAATCGGTTCCGGCCTTTCATTCAACATCATTTCAATGTGACTCATAACCTCATCTATTTCTAGAGTTTGCTTGGTCATTAGATTCTCCCCTTTGTATTAATTTCGATAAGATAGTTTTTCGCTAAACAGAATGCTGTTACAGAAAAAAGTTGCTGTAGTTCTCCTGTTTTGACTAGCTTTTCTACGTTTTCAAATGGTATCTTGAAAATATCGATAACTTCCCCAACATCTAAATCTTGCTCTTTTACCTTTACAGCATGAAGCATCAAGTAACTGATCACTTTATTATTTTGTGTTGCTGGATTGACAAAGAATTCACCTAAGTAAATTGGCGATGTGTTTGTTTGATAACCAGTTTCTTCCAAGACTTCTCGTTGAATTGCTTGCTCATATGATTCTCTATATTCGGTTTTTCCAGCTGGAATTTCATAAAAGAAGCCTTCAGCACCATGTCGGTATTGCTTTATCAGTACCATTTCCTCTTGATCTGTTAATACAACTGCATTTACCCAGTTTTCAAATTCATTCACATGGTAAGCATCGATTATGTGATTTTTATCTTCTATTAAACATTTGTCTTTTCTTAAATTACCATGTGGTGTTTTATAAAGATAAGACCGCTCTAATACTTTCCATTTCTGCACTGTTCTCCCCCATGTCTAACTTTAATTCTAGAAAGAATAATCAGAACTAATATTTTACAATGTACTATGTAATTATTAACCGAAGATGATACAAACATGAAAGATGGAGCGAAAGTTTTCGTAGTGGTGAATTTGAACACTCACCTCCTTTATCTTCATTTATATGTTTTATATATACTTACTCCCTTCTCTGACACTCAACTTAGAAAGCGGATGCTTTTCCATAAACTGTCTAACAGAATCTGGATTAGTTTTGGAATATTCTCTGAGTGCCCAACCTATTGCCTTTTGAATAAAAAATTCCTTGCTCTGTGAATGAGTTATTATATATCGATAGAGTAAATCTTCATTGGTCTGTTCCTTATACTTTAATTGAAAGAGGATGGCACTGCGTTGCAACCAAAGATGATCACTATCATTCCAAAACTCTATGTTCTCTTCTATTACACCAGGAAAGCTCCTTGATATCTTTCCCACTGCTTTTTGTGCAAGCATATCCACGGTATCCCACCATGATTTTGAAGTGATCAATTCTTCCATTAAACTTATATCGCTTTTATCTAACTTCTCCAATGAAACCCCAATATAGTCTAATGCTGCATACTGATATTCTCTTTCTTTTAGATTCCATAAAGAACGGACGAATGTACGTTGAAATTTCTCTTTTCTTATTCCACTTTCTTTTAGAAATTGCTGCATTAATTTTCTACGTAATGGAGTTTTTATGCCGAGAAAAGGAAATTTATTCCGCATATATTTTTCCATGTGGAATGCATTTTCCTTGTCTTCGTGTTCATTAAATAACTGTTGAATATATTCGATATAGTCCATGCCTTTCCCTCCCTATAAAAATAAAAATCCCAAGTATTCCTATTATAGGAACACTTGGGATTGATTTTCAACTTTACTTTTGTAATGCCATTTCACCAGAGTGAATTTTTTCAATGTGGTGACATGCTGCACGGTGGCCTTCCTTCATATGATCAAGATTGCGAAGTTCAGGTACCTTCGTACGACAAATCTCCGTAGCAAATGGACACCTAGTATGGAAACGACATCCTTGTGGCGGATTAATTGGTGAAGGAACGTCTCCTTTTAATACAATCCGCTCTTTCTTCTTCTCCGGATCCGGTATAGGTATAGCAGATAATAATGCTTTTGTATAAGGGTGTTGTGGATTTTCAAATAGTGATTTTTTATCAGCAATCTCCACAATTTTCCCTAAGTACATTACGATAATTCGGTCAGAAATATGACGAACAACACCGAGGTCATGAGCGATGAATAAATAAGTTAAATTAAACTCTCGTTGTAACCTCTTTAGAAGGTTTAGAACTTGAGCTTGGATCGACACATCTAGTGCAGAAACAGCTTCATCAGCAATAATTAATTTCGGGTCAACGGATAATGCTCTTGCGATTCCAATACGTTGACGTTGACCACCAGAGAACTCATGTGGATAGCGGTCAATTTGTTCAGCATTTAGTCCAACGATTTCCATTAATTCAATTGCTCGTTTACGCAATTCACTTCTTGGAGCAATTTTTTGAATTTGCATCGCTTCAGTCAGAATTTGTCCCACCGTATGTCTAGGGTTTAGTGAAGCGTAAGGATCTTGGAAAATAACTTGCAAATCTTTTCGTTTTTCCCTCATTTGGCTCTTGTTCAAAGCGAGAAGATCTTCACCTTCAAAGTAAACTTCTCCATCAGTTGGTTCTTCTAATCGAAGAATTGCACGACCTGTAGTCGATTTTCCGCAACCAGACTCACCAACGACACTTAAAGTTTCACCTTCGTAAATCTCAAAGGAAATATCATCAACAGCTTTTACATGGTTCACTGTTCTACCAAGGAAACCACCTTTTACTGGAAAGTATTGCTTTAAATTATTAACTTTAAGAAGTTCTTTCTTCATTTCTAACTTTCACCTCCGGATCTCCATCCCATTTGTCGCTGTAGATCCAGCAACGTACTTCAGAGCCATCTTCTTTTCTATCTAATTTCGGAAGCTCAGTTACACATAGTTCAGTTGCAAATGGGCATCTTGGTGCAAAACGGCAACCTTTTGGCATGTTCTTAATACTAGGAACATTACCTTTAATCGGTTCTAACTCATCCACGTCGACATCATGACGGGGCATGGAATTTAAAAGTCCAACAGTGTAAGGATGTTTTGGGTTTTTAAAGAGTTCCTTAACTTCCTGATATTCAACTACTTGTCCACCATACATTACCGCTACATAGTCACAAGTCTCTGCAACTACTCCTAAATCGTGGGTAATCATGATTACTGACATTCCTAATTCTTCCTGCAAACTGTTTATCAATTCAAGTATTTGCGCCTGAATCGTAACGTCCAATGCAGTTGTCGGCTCATCAGCAATTAATAGTTTTGGATTACAAGCAAGGGCCATGGCGATCATAACACGTTGACGCATACCACCTGACAGCTCGTGCGGATACTGTTTCATCCTTTGTTCAGGTGATGGAATCCCAACAAGCTCCAACAATTCAATGATACGTTTTTTTCCTTGTTCTTTATCCATTCCTTGGTGAATCTTTAAAGCCTCATAAATTTGTTTCCCTATTGTATATACAGGATTCAATGAAGTCATTGGTTCCTGGAAAATCATTGAAATATCGTTACCACGAATCGAACGGATATCTTTTTCACTTAACTTTGTGAGATCTCTATTATTGAAAAGAATCTCTCCACCAGCTATTTTACCGTTTTTGGCAATTAAGCGGAGTATGGAAAGAGCGGTAATACTTTTACCTGAACCAGACTCTCCAACAATTCCTAGAGTCTTACCTTTTGGCAATTCAAAAGAGACACCATCAACTGCTTTTATTTCAAAGCCTTCATCATCAAAGAATGAGGTTCTTAAATCTCTCACATCCAAAATGATTTCTTCTTTCATGTTTCCACCTCTTTCCTAAATCAATAGCCTAATCCATATCAATACGTTTATTTAAGAATTTATAGGATATATCTACAAGTAGATTGATAAATACAAAGACTACTGCAATAACTAGTATTCCTGCTTGAACAACAGGGAAATCTCTAGCTAGTATTCTATCAACAATCAGCTTACCCATCCCGTTGATTGCAAAAACTGATTCAGTAAGAACCGCACCTGCAAGTAAACCACCAAACTGTAGTCCAATTACGGTTACAATTGGGATCAATGCGTTTTTCAATGCATGTCGATATGTAATCACACGCTCTTTTAATCCTTTAGCACGTGCTGTACGGATATAATCTTGAGAAATGACATCCAACATACTTGAACGTGTCATTCTTGCGATAACTGCAGCACCAGAGGTTCCTAATGTAATAACCGGCAGTATAATTTGTTCAGGTGAACCCCAGCCAGTAGGCGGTAGCCAGCCTAAATTAATCGAAAACCACTGCATTAACATTAGTCCGAGCCAGAAGTTTGGCATGGATAGTCCAAATAGTGCGACAAGCATAACAGTAACGTCGGCCCAAGAGTATTGTCGGACAGCAGATATAATTCCAGCTGCCATACCTACTACGATACTAAAGATCATACTGTAAACCGCTAACTCAAAGGTTACCCAAAATCTCGGCCATAATTCTGTAGTCACTGGTAGACTAGTTCTCCATGAGTTACCAAAATCAAGCATCACAGCATCTTTCACAAAATGATAAAACTGAACCGGTATAGGTTCATCCAATCCTAATCTTTTCTCAATTTGAGCTACAGTTTCCGGTGGCGCATTCTCTCCAGCTATAATATGTGCCGGATTACCTGGCGTTAAATGCATGAGAGAGAACACAATAATGGTTACTCCAAGTAATACAGGTATTAATTGTAATAATCTACGTATTATAAATTTAAGCATTCGTAACTAACCTCCCTTACCTCATTTTCGGATCAAGCGCATCACGTAAACCGTCTCCAAACACGTTGAACGCTAGTACTATTAACATAATCACGAGTCCTGGGAAGAAAGCAATATGACCAGCATCCCAGATGAAATCACGTCCATCACTTAGTAGTGCCCCTAGTTCTGGAGAAGGTGGTTGCTCACCTAAGCCAAGGAAGGATAGCCCACTCGCTGATAGTACAGCACTTGCAATGAAGATACTACCTTGTACAATGATTGGTGATAAGATATTAGGTAGTATATGAAGAAAGATAATTCTAAAATCGGATGCTCCTAAGGCTTTCATTGCATCAATATACTCGAGGTTTCTAACTGAAAGTGTGGAACCTCTTACTATCCTCGCAAACGTTGGCACTGCAAACAGTGCTATAGCAATGATTACGTTTTGTCGGCTTGCACCAAGTATACTGATTAGTGCCAATGCCAAAAGAATACCTGGGAAAGCTAATAAAATATCCATTAGCCTCATAATAACCGTGTCCAGCTTACCGCCGTAATATCCAGAGACAATACCGAGAATAATCCCAACAACTCCACCTAAAATAGTAGAAAGAACCCCGATTGTCATTGTTATTCCTATACCATGGATAACTCTTGTAAAGATGTCCCTACCATGATGGTCAGTACCAAACCAATGTTCCGCTGATGGTCCTGCCAATTTCACGGCATAATCTGGCTCATTTGGATCATGGACAGTAAATAAAGGTCCAAATATGGCAACGAGAATGAGGAAAAGAATAAGATAACCTCCGATTAACGCTGCTTTGTTTCTTGATAATCGTCTGTAGAAATCCTTGAGATTATTTAAAAAGAGGGACCCTTTTTGTGATTGCTCTAAGTTTGGATTTGATAGATTACTAGACATTTGATTAAAAAACCTCCTTTGGTACATGAAATACTTCTTTTTGGTAGTAGATTGCCCCTGTTTTTAAGCATTACTAATATTAGTAAACTTTTTTATATTAGAAGTCCATAAAATAAAAAAGCTTACATATTATGGTAAATGCTAAATAAATCAAAATTTTCTTGTCAGAGGAAAATTTTGAACATTCTACTTCCTTTTTCCACGGTTTTATTCTTTTTTTGGTCTTATCACCATAAAAATAAGTATAAAGTATAATTAATTTTTAGTAAACAATAAGACAGAAAAAGATATATTAACTTGCAATTTACAAAATAATAATTTAATATTAATTAAGAATTATGTGAGTTGCATAATTCGGGAAATTATTTTATTGAGGGGGTTTTACGCATGAAGTCACAGAAACATTGGTTTCTCGTATCTCTATTTTTAGCACTAGCATTAGTACTAGCTGCCTGTGCTGGAGACGGTGAGCCAACAACTGAAGAGCCGGATGATTCTGCAGAAGAAACTGAAAGCGGAACTGAGGGTGAATCAGAAGGCGCAGCAGACGGAGAAGGTGGAAATCTAGTTATTGCAATTCCATCTGATGCAGTATCTCTATCTACACAAGGCTCTAACGACGTTCCATCAAGTAACGTAGCCGAAAACATTTACGAAGGTCTTACTAAACTTGATGCTAACCAAGAAGTACAACCAGCTCTAGCTGAATCTTGGGAAGAAGTAGATGAAACTACTTGGGAATTTAAACTTCGTGAAGGAGTAACATTCCACGACGGTGCAGAACTTACAGCTGAAGTTGTAAAAATGAACTTTGATCGTCTAGTTGATGAGGAAATCGCATCACCACGTGCATTCTTATTTGAAGCAGTGGAAAGTGTTGAAGTCGTTGATGATTTAACATTACGTATCAATCTGCAATACCCATATGCTCCACTTCTTTCTGTATTAGCTCATAGCGGTACAGCGATTATGAGTCCTAACATTATTGAAGAGGATGCTAACGGAGGAGAAGTTGATGCATATATCAACCAAAATCCAATCGGTACAGGTCCTTTCAAATTTGAAAGCCGTAATCCAGGTGCAGATGTAGTGTTGACAAAATATGAAGATTACTGGGGAGAGCCTGCGAAGCTTGACCAAGTTACATTCAAAGTTGTTTCTGAGCAAAGTGCACGTATCGCTGAGCTAGAAACAGGTGTGAGTCATGTTGCTGACAACATTGGACCGAACAACGTATCTCGTGTTGAAGGTACAGACGGAGTACATGTAGTTCAAGAACCAAGTGTTTCCTTAGCTTATGTTGGTTTCAACGTTCAAAAAGAACCATTTGATGATGTAAGAGTTCGTCAAGCCATCTCAATGGCAATTGACAAAGAACAAATCATTCAAGGTGTTTACAATGGTATCGGAATCCCAGCAGTTGGACCTCTTGCTCCTCCTGTTTTCGGATATGACGAAAACGTAAGTGGATTAGAGTATGATCCAGAAGCTGCTAAAGAATTACTGGCAGAAGCTGGTTATGAAGATGGCTTCACAACTACAATTTGGACAAACGATAACGAACAACGTGTAGACACAGCTGTAAATATTCAAGCACAGCTAGCTGAAATCGGAATCGATGTTGAGATTGAAGAACTTGAATGGGGTGCTTACCTCGAAAGAACAGCAAATGGTGACCATGATATGTTCATCCTTGGCTGGTCTGTTGTAACATCTGACGCAGACTATGGAATGTATCCACTATTCCACTCATCTGCTGTAGGTGCAACTGGTAACCGTTCATTCTTAGAGGATGAAGAACTAGACAAATTGCT
Source organism: Oceanobacillus luteolus (assembly GCF_042678205.1). Taxonomy (NCBI): domain Bacteria; kingdom Bacillati; phylum Bacillota; class Bacilli; order Caryophanales; family Bacillaceae; genus Oceanobacillus; species Oceanobacillus luteolus. Next base: position 35,633 of record NZ_JBHUDE010000049.1, on the reverse strand, counting down.
TGATGATGCTCGTCAAGAAACAGATCCTGAAGTAAGACAAGATCTATATTCTAAAGCACAAGAAAAACTAGTTGAACTTGCGCCAATGATCTACTTGAACCACTCTGAATATATTCTTGGTGTAAATGATAGCGTAAAAGACTTCTATGTTGATGCTCAAGGTATTTACCAAATCAAACAAGCTTATATCGAAGAATAAGAATATAATTAAAACGACCTCGAATTATCGAGGTCGTTTCTTTATTTCTTGTTATGTGGCATTAATCTTTCATCAATTGGAATATCCGGCTTTATATCTAATAGTGCACTTATGAATTTTTCCCTGTCTTGAGGTGAAATCGCTACGACGTCGTATTTACCACAAGATATTTGAATTCGGTTAAACGATAAAGCTGGAGAATTGATTGGCATTTTGGATTTGAGAATTAATTTTATTTCAGGTATATGGATTGTCTGCCGAATTGGTCCATAATATACTTTAATTTTTTCACCTTCGATTTTATAGCCTGTACGAAACCAAAACCACAGAAGGAAGCTGCCTAATATAATCATGATCATCATAGTCGTAAATTGCCCTTTAATAAGAGGAAACAACACACCTGATAGAGTGATTCCCCATATGAGACCTGTTATCCATTTATCTCTTAGCGATGGAAAATACATATGCTTCCTCCCTATTGCACACTTGCTACAAGCATTCTATCTAGATTCTTAAACTCCAATTCCTCTAGTTTCGCTTCTATTTTCCATCGTTGGAAGTTCTTTTTGGCTGATTCTAATTCACAATATACAGGTACATCACTCTTAATTGCTGCCAGCTTTCTGGATATATATAACATTTCTAAGTCGTTTTTAATCTTTGTTCTGATTCCATTTGTAAGTTTATCGAGGTTCTCTAATAATCCTTCAATTGTATGATATTCTTTAATTAATCGGAGAGCAGTCTTCTCACCTATCCCTTTTACGCCAGGATAATTGTCCGCGGTGTCCCCCATTAATGCTTTTACATCAATGACTTGCGAAGGATAGATCCCTCTTTTCTCATAAAAGTTCACAGAAGTAAATAATTCGTAATTCCCCTGCCCTTTTCTCATAATCGCAACAGAGATATTCTCATCAACAAGTTGTAACATATCTTGGTCACCGGTTAAGATGATGACTTCATCTTGGTCACTATATACTTTTGCAAGTGTACCAATACAATCATCAGCCTCATAGTCAACCAAACCGATATTTGGAATATTAAACGAGTCTACAACTTCTTTCATTAAATCAAATTGTGGTATAAGCTCGACGGGTGGTGCTTCACGATTCGCTTTATAGGCTGGAAAAATCTGATTCCGGAAAGTTTTACTTCCCATATCCCAGCAACAAACGACATGAGTAGGATCATATGTTTCTACAGCATCTAAAAAATACCGTAAAAATTGATAGATTCCGTTCGTTGGTACTCCTGTACTGGTTTTCATAAAATTTCCTCTGAAAGCTGTGGCAAAGAAACCTCTAAATAATAGTGCCATTCCGTCTACAATTAAAATCCTATTTTTATCCATTTAATTACTATTCCTACTTTCTCTTTGCAAGCTTTCTAAGCTCTTGTAAATTTTGCTGCATTTTTTCAAGATTTGTCGGGGCCTCCAACATGGTAAAGTAATTTTCCACCTGTTGATTAAGTCCTCCCGAAGCAGAATTTTTCAATTCCACTATTAGTTCCTTCCATTGATCGACATAACTTGTAAGCATCTTCCCCTGATTCGTTTTTATGAATGTTTTAATAGATGGTAATAATGCTTCGTAAAGCTGCTCCTTCATTATTTCCTTTTCATTTTGAACAAAGAATGCCTTTGTTCCTTTATATTTACCAAGAATGAATTGGAAATCTTTTAATTGGATATCAACTAACTCTTTTTCATATTCAGGAGTGTTCAGTTCGTAATCAAATTGCTTCGATAGAGTAAACAAATCATTTATATCTATAATTTTTTCGTTCATCACTTGATAAACCTCATTCGCCAGTTCTAGAGAATAACCTTCTATCCTAAGCGAGATTGCTTGTAGTTCCTGGTTTAATTCAAATCGTATATATTCAATCAAGTTCTCTAAAGCAAGCTTTAACTGTAAATAGGCCTTCCTACCATTTTCTGTGATTGTCGTTGGGTTGAACATTTCTTTAAACATATCGTGGTAACGGATAGCCAAGCGTTCAATAACATAATATAATTGCTTTTCTATGCGCTGAATAATTTGCTTATCGTAAACATCTGTTTCATAGGATTTAATCAAGGTTATAGCCTGCTTCTGCTCTTGTTTGATCTTCTCTATTTGTTTTGCTTTGTCAGATGCATCCAGAGATGCTGTAGAAATATATTGTTCCATCGTCTGTTGAAGACGCTTGATGTCCCATAAGGCACTTTCAATAGTTAGTGCAGCCAAATCACGATGGATGAATGAATAGAAATGGTCCTCAAAATCTTTCATCAACTCATTCAATGGATGACTATTCAGTTTCTCGACTAAAGACTGTTTGCTTGATACAGGGAAGATTCTCGCCTGTCTTATCCCTAATCTCAGCAATTCCTCATTTACATACGATGTGACAAGTTGCAGTTCTTCCTCACTTTCAGCAAGGTCTGCGGCATTGACAATAAAAAACATTTTATCCAACTGAAAAGCTTCTTTCACTCGGCCAAGCTGCATGAGAAAATCGCGATCAGCACGCGACAGGGCGTGATTATAATAGGTGACATATAGAATCGCATCTGCATGTTTAATATAATTGAAGGCAACATTTGTATGCCTAGCGTTAACCGAGTCTGCACCAGGAGTGTCTACTAAGGTGATTCCTTGCCTCGTAATCGAACAATCATAATACAAGTCAATTGCCTCTATATAGCAGGCAATCGTTTCATCTGTCACGTATTTCGCAAAATCATCCAGCGTAATCGTAACCTTTTTCCCTAGATTTTCTTTATTCGCCGGATATCCTTTCAACAATGCATGAATATAGGCTTGATACATATTGTTTAATTGTCTGTCCTCAACAATGCTTTTCTTTTCCATCCAAGAAAGTAATCGATGTAAGTCCTCACCCTTGGGGGATAAGTTCTTTGTCATTGCTATTAATTCTTCACGTAAATCCTCTTCTTTTTTCATTGTGACTACTATCGTTCCATGTGGATGTTCGACCGAAACCGGATGAATCCGATTCACTGTAGCAGTTGTCGGGTTCGGTGAAACCGGTAATACTTTTTCGCCAATTAGCGCATTCGAGAAAGACGACTTTCCAGCACTGAATGCACCAAATAAAGCAATGGTAAAGGTCCGATTGGCTAGACGGTCTTTTTTCACTTGTAATTCATCAATTAAATTGTTGAAACCTGGCAGACTTTCCGTTAAGTTTATTGCTTGTTCAATATACTCAATGACCTGATCTACTGTAAATTCAGTTGAGTCAGATGGATGGCTAGAGTCAATTTCCTGTTCCGCCTCGACTGTCAAATCATTACTCTTGATGACTGGTTGTTCCCCCTTTATGAATTCTTGCCTTTCATGAAGGAGTTCAACTGTTCTTTGCCAATCCTCTTTATTTATAATTGGATCATGCAACATCCGATCAATTGCTTCCTGCTTGGATATCATTTCCTGTTCTATTTTATTATACTTACTCTGGATTTCCTTTACTTCTTGCAGATTATCATAAATCGATTGATTCTCCGATACTGTGGATGCATGTTTGTCTTGGAGCGCCTTTTTCATAGAATGCAATAAATCCAAGGATTTCCGTTTGTATTTAGATTTCACGTCAGCTGCTACATCATTGGTGTAATTTAAAACATATTCTCCATTAATTTGAGCACCTGGTTTTAGCAGATTCAATAATTCGGAACTATCATATTCTATCACGAATTGGTTTACCTTTTCTATTAAAGCTTGATCAGATAAATTGAAATCTCTAAGTAGCTGCAAATATTTATCTCGCAATTTCCAGCGGATTGCAGTTTCCATTGTCTCTTGTAAAGACTGCATAAAATCTTCTAATCGTTTGGATTTTTCTTCCTCGGTCTTTCTTTTGGAACCAAATAAACCAACTTTGAACCCTGGTTGCTGTGACTCTAAGAATTGTTGCGCTTTATCACGTAACGCTTTAGGCATGAGATATGCGTTTTGTAATGTATATTTTAATTCATGCTGGAATGCTTGCTCCAATTCTTCCGGCTCTTTAGAGATTTCCGCTAATCTGTCCTCAATTTTTTCAATTTCATCTAATCTCGCTTCTATATCTTCATCGATTTCTATATCACTCTTCAATGCTTCATATTGTTCTTCTAAAAATAATTTGTGCTTGTTAATCACTTGTTGAACTGAAGCATCTATATTAAAGTATTTCTTCTCCTCATTTTGCAATATAGAAAATAACGTTTCTTTTACTCTATCCAGCTCATTTGTAGGTAAAGATGAGTCAAAGAGAGATGTATAAAAAACTCCTAGGGGATGTATATCCCAGTCGGAAAAAGTTTTTCTTATGCTTTCTTTAAAACTTGCAAACGACAATTCCTCTTCATTATGCTTATCAATCTGATTAATTATTAAATAAAATGGAATATGATTATTTTGTAATGATTGAAGAAAATATAGATTGACTTCGGATTGGACATGATTATAATCCATCACATAGAACAGGACATCAACTAAATGTAATGCACTTTCTGTCATTAATCGATCTGCGTCATCAGCTGCGTCAATACCTGGAGTGTCCATGATAGCTGCCCCATTTGGAATCAGCTTATCTTTAGTGCTGATTTCAATACGCTGTATCGTTTCTTTATCTTTAGAATAAGTTTTAATCATATCCAAATCATAAGGTTCTTGATATTCAACAGGATCTCCATCTGTGAAAAAGACTCTTGCCCAGCCTTCACCAGAATTGATCTTAACAATATTTGCACTTGTCGGTATCGGACTCTTCGGTAAGATATCTTTACCAAGTAGTGTATTGATCATCGAGGATTTACCCGCCGAAAAGTGGCCTGAGAAACTGACAATCAGTTCTTCATTGTATAACTTATCGTATAAATCCAAGACCTTTTTAGCATTTTCTTCATCATTATTTGCTTGCATCATTTGATAAAGAGCTGCGAGCTGCTCTTCATTTGTCTTTACCCCTGTATTTGTCTGAATCATGTCTTCTTTCTCCTGCCCCTCATTTTACCAGTTTGACTCCATTATACGTAAAATTGACGTTAATTTCTACCTTGCCTCGTTACAAGTATCTTTTGTTCTAATCTTGTTTACATAATGTAATTATAGTTAATTAAAAACAAAAAAGCCTTGGCAACTTAGAGTGACCCAATAATATGAGACAGGAAAAAACACCCCTTATGTCGTATATAACAGTATTCGACAATTTAGGAGGTGTTTTTCCTTATGGGTAAAAAACGATTTTATCCTGAAGAAGTGAAACAAGAAGTAATACGGTTAAAGTTGTCTGGTGAATGGACCAATAAGCAAATCATGGAGAAGTTTGGAATCAAGAATAAAACGCAAATTAAAACTTGGATGAAATGGCATCGAAACAATGAACAACACCGATTAGCTCAACCTATCGGTAAGCAATATACCTACGGTAAAGGGCCAGATGACGAAAGTGAAATCAATCAACTACGACGCAAAGTGGCTTATTATGAAATGCGAGATGAATTATCGGGAAAGTACCAAGAAATCGAAAGGAAGTGGTACCAGAAGTTTTTGTAGAAGTGGTTGAAGCTCTTAAAGACCGATATACGGCGTCGGATATCTGTGAATGCTTTGGGATTCCCCGATCAACTTATTACCGATGGAAAAGTCAGGCGGGTCAGGAAATTCCTAAGTTACATCAATGGATTATTAGTATTTGTAAACAGCTTTCGCATCGTATTGGTCATCGGAAAGTGAAAGACATTTTACGAAAGGATTATGATGTAAAGGTTAACCGAAAGACTGTTCAAAAGGTGATGCAAAAATACAAGATTCAGTGTCGCGTTAAAGTAAAGCGACAAAAGTATATTGCAGGAGAAAGCAAGATCGTTGTTCCTAATCTGTTAAACCAAGATTTTAAAGCAGATAAACCGAATCAGAAGTGGGTGACAGATATTACGTACTTACCGTACGGGCCGAAGATGTTGTATTTATCAACCATTATGGACTTGTACAATAACGAAGTGATAGCTTATAAAATTAGCGATACACAAAGCGTTGATTTTGTGTTAGACACATTGCTTGATGCTTGTAACGGTCGAGAGACTCATGATTTGATTTTACACAGCGATCAAGGAGCTCAATACACGTCCTATTCATTTCAAGCATTGGCAAAAGAAAACGGCATTACCACCAGCATGTCCCGCAAAGGCAATTGCTTTGATAATGCCGTCATCGAATCCTTCCACTCCTCGCTAAAGTCGGAAGAATTCGCCGCTCAGTTTAGAGCGACTCTAACAACTACTATTGTAATCGAAAAAGTAGTAAATTACATGTATTATTACAATTATATACGACCTTTTTCTAAATTAAATTGCCACAGTCCTGTAGAATATAGGACCGTGGCAGCATAGGTGTTTTTTCTAGTCTCGTTTCACTGGGTCAGTTCAACTAGTCGCCAAGGCTTTTTCTTAAACCGGATATACTCCGTGCTTCCTTTCTGTAAACGGAAGGCTTTTATCAGCATACACTTCATATCGTTTAATTAACTCATTTCGTAACTGATTCGGATGAATGATATCATCAACCACCATTTCCGAAGCAAGACGGTAAATATCAATTTCTTCTTTGTAGGCATCTTGTTTTTCTTTTATAAATGCACTTCTCTCTTCTTCTGGTAATTGAGCAATCTTGTTGGCATGAACCGCGTTTACGGCCGCTTCAGGACCCATTACTGCAATTTGGGCATTCGGGAATGCTAGGACACAATCTGGTTCAAATGCTGGACCTGCCATTGCATACAAACCAGCTCCATATGCTTTTCTCACAATTACGGAAATCTTTGGAACGGTTGCTTCACTCATACTGGAGAGCATTTTAGCACCATGACGAATAATTCCTTCCCGCTCCACTTTTGTTCCGATCATAAACCCTGGAACATCGGTTAAGAACAATAGAGGAATATTAAAAGCATCACAAAGTTGGATAAATTTCGCAGCCTTATCAGCAGAATCTGTGAATAACACTCCACCTTTTACACGTGGTTGATTTGCGATAATACCTACGCTATGTCCGTCAATCCTTGCTAGTCCCGTGACTAATTCTTTCGCAAATTCTTTTTTAATTTCACAGAAACTATCTTCATCAATTATTTGGTCAATTAAATCAAACATATTAAATGCTGCATTTTGATTTTCCGGCACAATATCGACAATCGTTTTCTCTGATGCTTTTACACTTTTTGGTTCATGAACTGGAGGCTGATTCCTAAAATTTGCTGGAAAATAACTCATATACTTCCTGGCATAATCGATTGCTTCCTCTTCTGTTTTCACTAGTACATCACCGACACCAGAAACAGTGCAATGCATCCTTGCTCCGCCCATTTCTTCCAAAGACACTTTTTCTCCAATAACTTTTTCAGCCATTCTTGGGGACCCTAAATACATCGATGCGTTTCCTTCCACCATGACGACTATATCGCAAAAGGCAGGGATATAAGCTCCACCTGCAGCAGAGGGGCCAAACAATAAACAAATTTGAGGGACTCTACCGGATAATTTAATCTGATTATGAAAAATCCTACCTGCTCCCCTTCTTCCAGGGAACATTTCAATCTGATCTGTAATACGTGCGCCCGCAGAGTCAACAAGATAAATAATTGGTATCTCCAGCTTCAATGCGGTCTCTTGAATCCGGAGTATTTTCTCAACGGTCCGTTTCCCCCAAGAACCGGCCTTAACTGTAGAGTCGTTCGCCATCACACAAACATTTTGTCCGTTGATTTTCCCGATTCCTGTTACGACACCATCAGAAGGCAAATCTCCAGCCATGCAATTTGCAAAAAAAGCATCTTCTATATCAAGATTATCGTCGAATAAAAGCTCTAACCTTTTTCTGACAAATAACTTACCCTTCTCTGCGTTCGCTTCGTGATATTTTGTTTTCCCACCTTGTTTAACCGTTTCAATCCGTTCTTCCAAATCTTTGATAAAAGTCATCTGTCCATCCTCCCTAACTATTCGCCTTTGTAAATTGGTTTACGTTTTTCATTGAATGCTCTCAATCCTTCTTTACGGTCTTCAGTTGGAATTGTTTGTTGGTAGGCAAGATGTTCTATTGCTAATCCAGTATCCAAGTCTGTTTCCAATCCACGATTGATCGCAAGTTTTGCCTGTTCTAAAGCAATTGGTCCATTTGCTGAAATTTTTTCTGCTAAGCCCATGGCTTCATCCATCAATCTATCAGAAGGAACAACACTTTCTAAAATACCTAATTTTCCAGCTTTCTCTGCAGTAATCCGCTGAGCAGAATAGATTAGCTGCTTCGCTTTACCAATTCCAATTAAGCGTGGTAAGCGCTGCGTTCCACCTGCACCAGGTATAATTGCTAATGAAGTTTCCGTTAGACCTAACTTCACATGCTCTGCAGCAATCCGTACATCACAAGCTAGAGCCAATTCAAGACCACCACCGAATGCGACACCATTGATCGCTGCTATAACAGGCATTCGCATTGCTTCAACTCGATTAATTGTATGGCCAATATATCGGACCGTATTCACTACTTGACGGTCGTTCATACCTATACGTTCTTTCAAGTCTGCCCCTGCACAAAAAGCTTTTTCGCCTTTTCCGGTTATAATTGTACAAAAGCTGTCACGATTTTCATCAATTAAATCAAGCGTTTGATTTAATTGTTCTAATAGCTCGATAGACAAGGCATTTGACGCATTCGGTCGATTCAGCGTTACAATCGACACGTTATTCTCTACATGGAGATCAATCATCCCTATTCCCCCTTACGTAATTCATTCAATAACAGCTATCTCGTCTCCTTCATTAACAAAATCCCCTTCTGCCACTTTTAATTCTTTAATAACACCGTCCGTTTCGGCAGAAATAGGAATCTCCATCTTCATCGATTCAAGGATCACTACGTCCTCTCCTGCACCAACTGAATCACCTTCATGCTTCACTATTTTCCAAACATTTCCGGCCATACTTGCTACTAATTTTTCCATTTTCATATCCTCCTTAAGACTTTTTAGTTTGTGGTATATAATGCGTCTCTACGAAACTCGTAGTCGTGTTTCCTTCACGGAATGCTTGCAAACCTACTGTTGTTTCCAGCATTGGCAGATTCGTTTTAATTCCATCAATTACATATTCTTTCAACGCGTTCTCTAGACGTTTTACTGCCTCTTCTCTCGTATTGCCCCTTACGACTAATTTTCCTATCATCGGATCATAAAATGGCGTCACTTTGTAATTTTCTGTGAAACTGATTTCATTGCGGATACCTTCACCCGAAGGGAATTTTACATTCGTGATTGTACCTGGTGATGGGAAAAATCGAATCGGATCCTCTGCATAGATCCTCGCTTCAATCGCATGACCATTCCGCTCAATTTCATGTTGATTGAAAGGCAGTGCTTCCTGATTTGCAATTTTAATTTGGAGTTCGACAATATCCAGACCAGTAATTTCTTCTGTAACTGGATGTTCCACTTGAATTCTGGTATTCATTTCGAGAAAGTAGTAATTTTCTTCTTCATCGACAAGAAATTCAATTGTGCCCGCATTTGTATAATTAATGGCCATCGCTGCCCGTACAGCATCTGCTCCCATTGCTTCTCTCGTTTTATCAGAAATGAACGGAGATGGAGCTTCTTCGATCACTTTTTGATTACGGCGTTGAATCGAGCATTCACGATCAAATAGATGGACAACATTCCCAAATTCATCTGCAAGTATTTGAATTTCGATATGATGAGCATTCTCTATTTTCTTCTCCAAGAACATGGAACCGTTCCCAAAGAAATTTAAAGCTCTTTCCGAATTATTTTTAAATGCTTTCCTCAATTCTTCTTCATCGTTGACGACCTGCATCCCAATACCTCCACCACCAGCAGCAGCTTTCAGCATAATCGGATAACCGATTCTTCTCGCCAATTCTATCGCATGATTTACATTATCAACGGCTGCATCCGTACCGGGAACAACTGGTACACCAGCAGACATCATTGCATTCCTGGCATTCACTTTATCTCCCATCTGCTCGATTACAGAGCTGGTAGGTCCAATAAAACGAATTCCCTCCTGTTCACAACGTTCGGTGAACAAAGCATTTTCACTAAAAAATCCATATCCTGGGTGGATTGCATCCACTTGGGCTTCTTTAGCAATCTCAAATATTTTGTCCATGTTCATATAACTTTCGTTTACGTGAGAACCTCCTAGCAAATACGACTCATCCGCTGCGTTCACAAATGGTGCATTCTGATCAGCCTCTGAATAGACAGCTACAGAAGTGATACCAAGGCGTTTACATGTCCGGATGATTCGAGATGCAATTTCCCCTCTATTCGCTATTAAGATTTTCTTTATCATAGACTGCCTCCTCATTCTACATCTATAATCCTAACAACCTAAATATCTAGCAATTACTAAACGTTGAACTTCTGACGTACCTTCTCCAATTTCCAGTAACTTTGCATCCCGTAAATAACGCTCGACTTCATACTCCCGCATATATCCATAGCCACCATGAATTTGAATGGCTTGATCAGCAGCTCGTACAGCAGCTTCAGATGCAAATAATTTCGCAAAGGCTGCTTCCTTTCCGAATGGTTTTCCTTTATCCTTTAACCAGGCCGCTTTTAGTACCATATTTCTTGCTAATTCCACTTCCATTGCCATATCTGCCAATTTAAATTGAATAGCCTGGAATTTGGATATCGATTGTCCGAACTGCTTTCTTTCTTTAGCATACTCCAACGCTTTATCTAAAGACGCTTGAGCAATTCCCACACCTAATGCTGCAATAGATATCCTTCCTCCATCCAACGTCGATAAAAATTGCTTGAATCCCTTATTAACTTCCCCTAACACATTTTCTTTTGGAACTCTCACATTATCAAGAACAATCTCAGCTGTATCTGAGCCTCGTACTCCCATTTTATCGTAGTCGCTTTTTATCTTAACGCCTTCTGTATCTGTCGGCACGATGATGGACGAGATAAGATTCTTTCCATCGTCGCTTTTATCGGTTACTGCTGTGACAATTATCACTTTGGCAAAACTGGCATTTGTTATAAAACATTTCTCACCATTAATTACATAGTAGTCTCCATCTGAAACTGCCGTAGTTTTCGTCCCACCAGCATCTGAGCCTGCATTTGGCTCCGTCAAGCCGAAGGAACCCAATGCTCTTCCTTCAGCCAATGGCTTTAGGAATTCTTCTTTTTGCTTTTCTGTTCCAAAATAATATAAAGGGCTTGCACCCAATGAAACAGCTGCAGCATAACTTAACCCAGTACTCCCGCAGACTCGACCAACTTCTTCAACAGCAAGAGCATAAGATAACGTATCTCCTCCTGCTCCGCCGACTTCTTCTGGGAATGGTAATCCAAGTAGCCCTAATTCTCCCATTTGCTTGAAGATATCCTCAGGAAATTCCGCTTTTTTATCAATTTCAATTGCACGTGGCCGTATGACACCTTCAGCAAAGTCACGGACCATTTTCTTAATCATTGATTGTTCCTTAGTCAATTCAAAATTCATCGCCATCTATACCCCCTATTCATTTATGACCGACTGGTTGGTCGGTATTGAGCCTAAAAAATACCTCTGAAAAGAAGTGTGACTCTGTCTCCACTATTTAGTTGAATCGGATAATACAGCGTGTAATATTAAGTCAATATAATAATCAGCAATTTCCTCTATACTTTTTTCACCACTTCTTTGATACCATTTATATGTCCAGTTCACCATTCCGAGAATCGCCATTGTTGTAATCTCAATAGAAAGATCTTTGCGGAACTCTCCAGTATCCACACCTTCTCGAATAACGGATTGAATTATCCCTTTAAATTGTTGCCGCTTACGTTTTACAATTTCTTCATGTTCGGGTTTAAGATAAATACTTTCCTGGTAGAATACCGTCAAATGGGCTTTATATATGTCGAAAACGCTTACAAAATCTTTGATGATTGAACGCAATCGAGTAGCAGGTGGAAGACTTTGTTGGTTAGAACTGGCAGCCCGTTCGAGCACATACGTTATAAAAATGTCATGGATAACAAACAATAGTTCATCTTTTGAGGAAAAATGGTGGTAAAATCCGCCTTTAGAAATGCCGGCAGTTTCTACAATTTGATTCACAGTAACGCCATGAAATCCGTGTCGTTCAAACAATACCAACGATGCATTGATAATACGCTCCCTAAGTTCCGTCTCCATGCAACCCCCTTTCTCATACTTTTACTAATACTTTATCATACAATTTTACATAGATAAAGAATAATCTGTTTCTTTCATGATGTTAAAATTCTTTTTCTCGTATCATAAACACCTCCTGTTAAAACCAAGTTCCGAAATGAATCAAGGCAAAAAAATAAGACAGAGCCGTGAAGCCCTGTCCAATTTTATGGTTGATATAGTAATGGACCACCTGGTCCGAGTGGAATACCTAGCACCATCCAGACGATCAGCATCAAAGTCCAGCCAATCAAGAAGAAAATGGAGTAAGGTATCATTGTAGAAACCAATGTTCCAATCCCTATTTTCTTATCATATTTCTGTGCAAATGCAATAATGATTGCAAAATATGTCATTAATGGTGAAATGATATTTGTAGATGAATCCGCAATACGATATGCCATTTGTGTCAGTTCTGGAGAATATCCAAGCTGCATCATAATCGGCACAAATACTGGAGCCATCATTGCCCATTTCGCAGTAGCACTACCAATAAAGATATTGATTACAGACGTTATCAAAATGAACAATAAGATGAGCGGAATTCCTGTTAAATTAACACTATCTAAAAATTCTGCACCGTATACACCTAAGACAAGCCCCATATTCGTTTCGTTGAAAAATGCAACGAACTGTCCAGCCGTGAATGCAAGCACGATGAATGTACCCATAGAAGCCATCGTGTCCGACATTTGGTTTGCAACATCTTTATCATTCTTGATGGATTTCGTAACAATTCCATAAGCTATTCCAGGAATGAAAAAGATAATCGCAATAATTGGAACTAACGAACTCATAAAGGGGGATTGCACAATCTGAGCCATGGTATCTCCTTCTGTACCGCGTAAAGGAGCGTTTGGCGGCAATACAAGCAATAATGCAAGCACGACACCAACTACAGCAGCGATTACAGCCCAAACAAGCCCTTTTTTCTCTAATGGTTCCAAGCCTTTCAGCTCTTCTTTTTGATCACCATTATATGAACCAAGTCGAGGTTCTACGATTTTTTCCGTTACCCATGCGCCAATGAAAGTCAATAGGAATACAGAAACAGCAATAAATAGCCAGTTCATCGCTATGTTCATTGTTTCTGCATATGCAGGATCAATGATTGCTGCTGCTGCGATAGTCATTTCTCCAAGCATCGCATCTGTACCTGACAACAAGAGGTTCGCACTAAACCCACCAGAAACACCTGCAAATGCTGCAGCAAGTCCTGCAAGTGGATGTCTTCCGAGAGCTGCAAAGATTAATGCTCCAAGCGGAGGTAGTACTACATATCCAGCGTCCGAAGCAACACTTGACATGATCCCTGCAAAAACTAAACCTAAAGTAATAAATCGATTAGGTACTGATAATACAAATCCTCTAAGTACAGCACTTATCAAACCAGTTCTTTCGGCAATTCCAATTCCCAGCATTGTCAATAGTACAACGCCTAACGGTGCAAATCCAATGAAATTTGCAGTCATATTAGTAAAGATATATTGGATGCCTTCTGCACTCAGCAGGTTTTTAATTTCGACCATTGTGCCTTCTTCACCAGGATGCTCTACACTGATACCTAATGGCTGCAGAGCTGCTGAGAGCAAAATAACTAACAGCGCCAACAAGGCAAACAATGTAGCCGGATGTGGCAGCTTGTTCCCAACGACTTCTACACTATCTAAGGACCGTTGAAAAAATCCTTTTTTTCGTTTTACCATCTTCTTCCCCTCCAGCAATACAAAAAATAATATTGCGAAAATTCATGTTAATCAGGGTTAATTAGCCCAATAAAATTAAACACAAATGCTATACTAACAATTTTTACAAATTAATTCAACAGTAAAATTGGGACAAGAGGTAAAACCTCCTGTCCCAAATCATTTTTCTTAGCGTCAAAGTAAGATTTTTGATTACTTGATTTTTATTTTTTTAGAAAAAGAAACCTACGATAGTAGCTGTTGCCATCGATGTTAACGTAGAAGCAAGCAGCATCTTCATTCCAAACCGAGCAACTTGATTTGCCTTTTCACCGTTTACGGCCTGAATGGAACCACTAATGATCCCGATGGAAGAAAAGTTTGCGAACGAAACCGTGAATGTGGATACAATCGCTACCGTTTTAGCGGAAAGTTCAGGAATAAGCGGTTGAAATTGTAGCATAGCAACAAACTCATTCGTCACTAATTTCGTCGCCATGACAGCACCTGCCGATACGATTTCATGAGATGGAATTCCCATCAGCCACGCAGCCGGTGCAAAGATATATCCTAGAATTGTAGTAAAATCAATCCCGAGAATATTCATAAAAAGACCATTGACAAGTGCGATTAACCCATTATAAGCAACCAGCATCGCAGCTACAATCAAGGCAACCTTCCCACCGTCTAGTGCACCTTGAGAAATTGATTGGAATATCGATCCAGAGTCTGATATATCTTTTATATCAATTTGTTCATCTTCCTCATCTTTAATTGGTGTCATGAAGGAAGTAATCACCAAAGCAGACATGGAGTTCAACACCATTGCAACAAGAACATATTGCGGTGGAATCAGCAACATATAAGCTCCCATAATAGATGATGATACAGAAGCCATTGCTGAAGTGGAAATAATAAATAGCTTGTTCTTGCTCATATTGTCCAAGTGTGACTTAATCGCAAGTACCGCTTCACTCTGACCAAAGAAAATACTGTTAATGGCATTAAATGTCGTAACCTTGGACAACCCTGTTACCTTTGCTAAAAGTCCACCAATGTACTTAATGGCAAGAGGAAGTACTCTAATATGTGTTAAAATGGCAAGAAGTGTGGACGTGAATATAATCAACATCAACACATTGATGAAAAATACAGAGGCCCCTTCTTCGATCAAAAGTCCACCCACAACAAAATCTACACCTTCATAGCCATAACTAAGAACAGCAGTTACTCCATTGGAGATCACTTCAACAATCCTAAGTCCAAATGAAGTCCGAAATGCAATAATCGTCACAATAAATTGAAGTACGATTAAAATACCTATTGCTTTATAGTTAATCCCTTTCTTATCATTGCTCAGTAAATATGACAGGCCAAATACAAAGATTAGCCCTAAAACTCCAACTAGAATTCCCATTACTCCACCTTCTTTGGTTAAATTAAACGTAGTAAGGTACAATCACCTTATAAATCTAAGCTACAGAAAATTAATTTCCTCAAAATTTACCCCATTATTACATAATACTTTTCTATTAATAACCTTCCCTTTCTTCCATGGCATATTCGATATAAATCATTGATTCGCCAATTTCATTTAATTTTCCCTAAGTTTCTATAGCTTAAACGATGAATTGCAACCGTAAAAAATGATACATTTCTAAGATACAGCTGTCCAGTTATTTGATGAAAAAATCGCATTTACAATATATATCAAATTCTCGCACATTTTTCACAACAAAAAATGCAGAGAGTTTAAAATTCTCTGCTTTAATAAATATCTCACCTCTATTTTTTGGATAAAATAAGCAAGCAAATTTGCATGAAAATTTGCTTGCTTATCAATTATTGAACGATTATGTTGTAGTTTTCTTCACTTTTCGGTGATTATTCTTCTTTGTTTTCTTGGAAAGGTCGTTCATAAGTGGGTTCCTTCCAAACCTGGATTACTTCTCCGTCATGGTCCGTGTCAATGACGAATGATCCATTGCTTACTCGATCGCTGACCGATAGTTCCAATGGATAGATCGAATGGACCTCTCCATTTGATGTCTGTATGCTGATGCTATCCTCTTCATCTGCCGTAAAGAATCCCACTAAGCGGTGTGGTTTACTTTTTAATTCTCTAAGCATGAGAAGGCCACGTTTTGCTCTTGTTGACTTTTGAAAATCGTTGAGATTCATCCGTTTGACGGCACCTCTTTGTGTAATGATTACAAGGGATGGATCAGCTAAATCATCAAAGATTTGACCGCTAACAACATACTCTCCATCTTTCAATTGGATTGCTTTAACTCCAGCAGTTCTCTGACCAGTCGGTTTTACCTCTGACTCATGATACCAAAGACCATATCCAGTATTGGATGCAATAAATATATCAGAATAACCCTTCGTTTCATATACATTAAGTAATTCATCATCACCTTTAAGGTTAATTCCGATCATTGCTCTACCATGTCTTTGAGTTTCATACTTGTCCAATTCTGTTCGTTTAATCATCCCGTTCTTAGTGATGAAGAGAAGATATTTATTATTCGTATATTCTCTAATAGGTAAAGCTTGAATTAACTTTTCGTCCTTTTCGAGACTGGTAAAATGAGAAATGTGAGCTCCGAGTTCCTTCCAGCGTATGTCTGGCAGTTCATGGACAGGGAAATAGATGAACCTGCCTTTATCAGTAAATAAAAGGAGATGGTCAGTAGTATTTATTTCAAATAGCCCTAACAAGTAATCTAAGTCTTTCATCGTAATATCATCATTGTTGGAAGCTCCATAAGAACGTAAGCTCGTGCGTTTGATATAACCATCTTTCGTTACAGATACGACTACATCTTCACTTGGAATCAATACTTCAATATTGATTTTTATTTCTTCAATTTTTTCTTCTATTTGGGTCCCGCGACGTGATTTAAATCTTTTCTTAATGTCTCTTAAATCTTTTTTGATTGTTTTCATTAGCATAGCTTCACTAGCTAATATTGCTTCGTATGTTTTAATGCTTTCTTCTAGCTCTTTCGCCTCTTTTTGCAGTTGAGTGATATCGGTGTTTGTTAGGCGATATAGTTGAAGATTCACAATGGCTTCTGATTGCTCTTCTGTAAATCCATAAGCCTTTATTAGTTGCCTTTTTGCATCCGCCTTATCTTTTGAAGCCCTTATCGTTGCAATGACATCATCTAAAATGGAGATGGCTTTGATTAGTCCTTCTATGATATGTGCTCTTTTATTTGCTTTATTCAAATCATAGGTTACTTGCCTTGTAACAACCTCTTTTTGATGATTGATGAATGCATCCAACATTTGAGGTAAAGTCATGAGCTTAGGTGTTTTATCTTCAATCGCTACCATATTAAAATTATAAGAAACTTGCAGATCCGTATTCTTAAAAAAGTAGTTTAGAATTCCTTCAGCATCTGCATCCTTCTTTAACTCAACTACAACGCGCAAACCTGTACGGTCAGATTCATCTCTAACTTCCGCTATCCCATCCACTTTACGATCAACTCGTAACTCGTCCATCTTTTTAACCATATTAGCTTTATTCACTTCATATGGAATCTCTTCAATGACAATTTGTTGTCGACTGCCGCGCAGATTTTCGATTCTTGTTTTACCCCGGACGATTATCCGGCCGCGACCCGTTTCGTAAGCCTTCTTTATTCCGTCGACCCCTTGAATGATTCCACCGGTAGGAAAATCTGGTCCCTGGAGGACTGACATCAATTGTTCTACTGTAGCCTGGGGTTTATCTATTTTCATAATTACTGCATCAATGACTTCCTCAAGGTTATGAGGCGGTATATCTGTTGCATAACCAGCTGAAATTCCCGTTGAACCGTTCACTAATAAATTCGGAAATTTTGCAGGCAGCACAACAGGCTCGAGAGTCGTTTCGTCGAAGTTGTAAATGAAGTCAACCGTTTCCTTGTCGATATCACGCAATAGTTCAGAAGCAATTGGTGATAACCTCGCCTCTGTATAACGCATTGCCGCAGGAGGGTCCCCATCAATACTCCCATTATTACCATGCATTTCAATCAGCTCTTCTTGTAATTTCCAGTCCTGGCTTAATCGGACCATCGCATCATAAACAGAAGTATCTCCATGTGGGTGGTAATTACCGATAACGGTACCAACTGTTTTAGCCGATTTCCTGAAACCTTTATCAGCTGTATTTTTTTCTTCATGCATTGCATACAGGATTCTTCTTTGAACAGGTTTTAAACCGTCTCGAGCATCTGGAAGTGCCCGGTCTTGTATTATATATTTACTATATCTGCCGAAGCGATCACCGATCACTTCTTCTAAGGATAAATCAAGAAATTTTTCTTTTTGCATTACCTAATATCCCCTTCTACTATCGTCATAGCCGTGCTATATCTAAACTTGCAATCTTCATCATGATTCCTTGCGAATCTTTTCATTATCAATGATATTTGTGTCTTCATCTAGCCCGAATTTCACGTTTGATTCAATCCAATTGCGTCGCGGTTCCACTTTATCTCCCATCAGGGTGGTTATTCTCCGTTCTGCACGAGGGAAATCTTCAATAGTCACACGTATTAATGTCCGAGTCTCAGGATTCATCGTCGTCTCCCATAATTGGTCTGCATTCATTTCACCTAAACCTTTATAACGTTGGACGATATAACCAGTTTTAAATTTTTCTATCGCTTCTTTCATCTCTGACTCATCCCAAGCATACACTACCTGTTCATTCTTGCCTTTTCCTTTTGATATTTTAAACAGAGGAGGAAGTGCGATAAACACCTTACCTGCTTCGATGAGTTTTCTCATATATCGATAAAAGAAAGTGAGAAGCAGCACTTGTATATGTGCACCGTCTGTATCGGCATCCGTCATAATGATGATTTTATCATATTGAACATCATCCAGATCAAAATCTCCACCAACACCGGCGCCTATAGTGTGGATCATAGTAGCTATCTCTTCATTTTTAAAGATATCTTCAATTTTTGCTTTTTCTGTATTGATTACTTTTCCTCTGAGAGGTAGTATAGCTTGGAATTTCCGGTCTCTTCCTTGCTTTGCCGAGCCGCCTGCTGAGTCTCCCTCTACTAGATAAAGTTCATTTCTCTTTGGATTTCTTGATTGTGCAGGTGTTAATTTACCACTTAACAGCGTGTCTCTTCTTTTTCGTTGCTTTCCTGTTCTTGCTTCTTCTCTAGCTTTTCTAGCAGCTTCTCTCGCTTCTTTTGCCTTAATAGCCTTATTGATCAGAAGTCTGGACGTATCGGCATTTTCCTCAAGGAAATATGCTATCTGTTCGGAAATAACTTGATCCACTGCCGAACGGGCTTCTGGGGTTCCTAATTTCCCTTTCGTTTGCCCTTCAAATTGCAATAAATTTTCAGGGATCCGCACAGAAACAATGGCAGTTAGCCCTTCACGGACATCCGCTCCCTCAAGATTTTTGTCTTTATCTTTTAAAATGGAAGTTCTTCTTGCGTACTCATTAAAAGTTCTCGTAATGGCTGTACGAGTCCCAACCTCATGCGTGCCTCCGTCCCTTGTCCTTACATGGTTCACAAACGAAAGCATGCTCTCTGCATACCCATCATTGAATTGGAAAGCAAACTCCACTTCTATGCCATTACTCATCCCTTCGAAAAATGCCACAGGATGAAGTACATCTTTATCTTCATTTAGATATTCCACAAAAGATTTCAATCCATCTGGATATTGAAATACTTCTTTTTCATCGGAGCGTTTATCCTCCAACTCAATATGAAGGTTTTTCAATAAAAATGCAGATTCACGGAGTCTTTCTGAAATGACTTCATAATCGTAGACAGTTGTAGAGAAAATCGATTCATCCGGCTTGAAATGGATAAGTGTTCCTGTTTTTCTAGTTGGTTTTCTTTTTTCCAAGTTACCTACTGGTTTTCCGCCGTTTTCAAACCTTTGAAAATACGTAAAACCATCCCGGAAAACAGTTACTTCCATCCATTCTGATAAAGCATTCACTACAGACGCTCCGACTCCATGAAGACCACCACTTGTTTTATAGCCTCCTTGGCCAAATTTCCCCCCTGCATGAAGTACAGTAAAAATAACTTCTACCGTAGAAGTACCCGTTGCATGCATACCTGTAGGGATTCCTCTTCCATTATCTAAAACAGAAATACTATTATCTTTATGTATCGTAACTTTAATTTCATTTCCATGTCCAGACAATGCTTCATCAACTGCATTGTCCACGATTTCAAATACTAAATGATGGAGTCCACGTTCGTCAGTGCTGCCTATATACATTCCCGGTCTCTTTCTTACTGCATCAAGACCTTCCAGCACCTGAATGGAATCATCAGAATATTTATTCGCTTGATTAGCCAAAGTTAATTTTCCCCTTTCAATACGTTAAATAAAGCAAAACAATTTTATACCTATTCTCGTTTCTCTATATCAATCTTAGAACAAATGTTTGTAAATGTAAATGAAAACATTGTAACGACAAGCTTTTACTAAACTATCTTAACCTAAAAAAGGAAAAAAATATACTATTTCTTAGAAATTCAGGATAGGAGCATATTGAAAAAAATAACAGGATGAACATAGCCACCCTGTTGATATTGTTATTTTACGAGAACTGCATGGACTACTTTAATACATAAATCCATAATAACAGTAAAGTCTCTTTCTTTTAAATAATGATAGGCTTCTTCATTGACAATACCCTGTTGTGCCCAAAATACGCGACAATTTGTTTTTGCTGCATCTGCGGCCACCTCTGGTAAATACTCGGGACGGCGAAACACATTGATGATATCAATTTCATCAGGAACAGCTTCTAGAGTTGGATAAGCTTTTTCTCCAAGAACTTCGTCGACGGTTGGGTTAACGGGAATAATTCGATAGCCTTGTGCCTGCATAATTTTTGAAATCTGATACGCTGTTTTCTCTTCATTGTTTGAAAGTCCAACTACCGCAATTGTTTTTGCATCTTCCAAGATCTTTTTTAATGATTCTTTTGATGGGTTTTCCCAGCTCATACATACCCTTCCTTTCCTTCTATGGTTTATACACTTACTTTAGTCACATCATAAGTAGATTAGGCAGGATAGTCAACTAGATGGTATTTCAATAACAAGCATTCACTACCCGAAAAAATAATACTCTTTACATACAATTCATGCTAGAATAAGCTTAACATACTGTTGACTAAATATAGAAATAATATTATTATTTTGCTACGGCAGTGTGGTTATACTATTGATGAAGGAAGTAGGATGATGTATGGAAATTGTTGTGTTGGCCTTAGTTGCTTACCTACTGGGCTCTATTCCTTCTGCATTATGGGTTGGAAAATTAGGTTATAACAAAGATATCCGTGAACATGGAAGTGGTAACTTAGGCGCTACCAATGCATTTCGTGTACTTGGGATCAAAGCTGGTATTATTGTTACATTATCGGATATATTGAAAGGAACTTTGGCTACAGTTTTACCACTATTATTTGATGTATCGGTTCATCCTCTGATAATTGGATTATTTGCAGTTGTTGGTCATACTTATCCCGTATTCGCTCGATTTAAAGGTGGAAAAGCTGTGGCAACATCTGGTGGCATTATTCTTGGCAGTTTTCCAATTTTATTCGTAATTATGATTTCAACCTTTTTATTGACTTTATATCTATCGAAGTATGTTTCACTATCGTCCATGATAACAGGTGTTGTTAGTATCCTTTTATCATTATTCTACCAAGATCTTGTATTGATCATCGTTATTTCTTGTTTAACGGCATTTGTTATTTATCGCCATAAAGATAATTTGAAACGAATCAAAAATGGAACTGAACCAAAAATTAAATGGATGTAAAAAATGAAGTGCAGCTAAAAAGCTCACTTCATTTTTATTATAATTTATTGCTTTATATAATTGCTTCCTTCTGTGGCTCCGCAGCCCAGAGAGGCAGACTAAGAGGTCACGACCTGTGCCGTCGGAGGCTAACGGGCCGCCTGTGGAAAGCAAGAGTATTTGGACTGTGGACCTTGGGTAGAAGTATTTTATTCAATTTAGTATGTATGCAAATTGTCTGCTACTGTTGATTAAATACTAGAGATCAATTGCTCTATTCAAAACGAATATATTGAATTAGCTCAGACGATTCAGTATACTATAATCTAGTCAATAATAGAAAGAAGGCAAGTTCATGACCAAAACTTATTCTATCAAAAAACTACCGAATAAATCGGACAGGCATAAACTTTTTGGTTCTGTAGAACCTACTCTAAAGACGAAACCTACAGAAAAAGAAGACATGGCAGACCTTCAGAATCAGAAGAAAGATTTCTTATTTGCTTTGGATGCTGTCGGTATTGCAAACGTTAAACATCCAATTATTGTAGAAAGTCATATAAAACCATATAAACAAACAACGATTGGTAATTTTAAATTTACCTCATCTCTTTCGCAAACAAGTAAAGGTACAAATATGAGTCGCTTCACAGAACAGTTAAATACGTATTATCAAGAAGGATTCGTTGTAAACTTTGAATCTCTCAAAAAATTTACAAAAGAACTAAGTGAACGACTTGATCAAAAAGATGCGACTATTGAAGTCAGTTTCCCTTGGTTTTTTGAAAGAAAAGCTCCTCAAACCGGTCAATCTGGTTTAAACCATGCGGATGTTAGTATGTCTGTAACATATGACAGGGAATCAGGATTTCATATTAATGCAAGTCTAGGCGGTAAAATCACTACCCTATGCCCTTGCTCAAAAGAAATCAGTGAATACAGCGCCCATAATCAGAGGGGCACAATCACAATGGAAATCGGATTTACGGAGGACTTTAATGACAAAGAAACCGACTGGAAGCTCCATTTATTAGAAGCAGCGGAAAGTAATGCATCGAGCCGACTTTATCCTGTTCTAAAACGGCCGGATGAAAAGATGGTTACAGAGCATGCATATGAAAATCCTCGTTTTGTCGAAGATATGGTGAGACTAGTAGCTGCTGACCTATATGAGTTGGACTTTGTATCCAAGTTTAAGGTCACTTGCAGAAATGAAGAATCAATTCATTTACATGATGCAATAGCTTCTGTCACCTTTGATAAATTTACTGAAGTGATGTAAAATGAAATATATTTTCATTGGAATGATACGATTCTATCAGCTTGCAATAAGTCCCTATACACCTGCATCTTGCAGATTTTATCCAACTTGTTCCAGTTACAGCTTAGAAGCTTTCAAACGGTTTGGCGTTTTTAAAGGCTTTTATCTCAGTGTTAAACGAATCAGTAAATGCCATCCTTTCCATCCTGGAGGGGTAGACTATGTACCTGAAAAAATAGATAAAAAGAAAAAGACCAAATGATTGCAGATATCGCAATCGTTTGGTCTTTTTTATAGATTAAAGCGTTCTATTTGTTCCCTGACGCCTTCACGTTCTAGTATTTTCCGCTGTTGTTCTCCAAAAAGGTCATAATGCGGATAGCTAGCTTTATAGTCAATCCATTCTTCTCTAAGTCCATGTTGCCTTCCCCAGGCTTTAAGTCGTTCTACATCATTACATCCAACTTTAGTCACGGTATTACAACCAGGAAAGCGATCATCTAGCCAATAATGAGTAAGGAAGGCTATTTGTCCATTACGGACTTTCGCTTTCCACTGCTTTAATTCTGCACGATTTATTCCAAACGCCATCTTTATTCCCCTTCAATCAACTTACTATAAATTTCATGCCAATCCGGAAATTTTCTTCTCAATGAAAGAGGACGAAATGTTTCTTTATCAACAATTACATGCTTCGTTGTTCCTCGAACTGCAACCTCATTATCTTCCCCAATAACCTCATAACTGTATTCCGAACGTATCCCATTGTAACTCGACAACCATGTGTCAATGGATACAGCATCTCCATACCGTACAGGTTTTATAAATGAAACCTGAGCATCAATAACTGGTGAAACGACACCTTTCCTCTCCATTTCTGGATAGGATAAACCTAGGGCATTAATCAACTTAGTCCTTCCAATTTCAAACCAGATTAAATAATTAGCATGATATACAACACCCATTTGGTCTGTTTCCTGGTAGCGTACTTCAATTGGTGTCCTTACTTTATTCAATATGTAATCCCCCATAACTAAAAGTTTAATCTTATCTATGTCATTATCCTATCATATTTCAAACCAAACGTTGTACAACGAAGTTCAAACAAAGAAGTGGACCTTAAATCATTGATGATTTAAGGTCCCTTTATTAGTTAATGTCGATCGTGATACTCATCCTTAATTTCAGATCTGAATCCTTCAATCGCTTCTCTACGTCGCTTATTCTTGGCGGCTATTTGTTCTTTATCCAATCCATCGGAGAACTCCATCGTCTCTTCGGCTTTCTCGATATTTTCTAAAGTTTCATGAATCATATCTTGTAATTTATCGGCATTGTCACTTCTGTCATCAGGTTTTGGTTTATTTTTATGTGGCATACAAATACTCCTTTCAATCATAGTATTTGTATGTTGTGTTGAATCGATGAAAATATGCTCATCAATTTAAAGTGTGGAGCATTTCTTCCATGAGCTCATATGTCATTGGACCAACATGCCGAGGTTCTTGAATGACACCATCTGAATTAATAAAATATGTTGTCGGCAATGTGAGAACTCCATATTCATGACCTACCAATCCTTCACTGTCTAAAGGTGAAGGGAAAGTATAACCATATTCGTTGAGGAATTCAGCAACTTTATCATTTTTTTCCTTGAAGTTTACTGCGATTACATTAATGTCGTCCCCATATTTATCATAAAACTCTTGCATTTCTGGCATTTCTTCCTTGCAAGGAGGACACCAAGTGGCCCAAAAGTTTAGAATAACTTTTTCACCCTTTAATTCTGAAAGCTTTACAACTTCACCATCTAAAGTTTCTAATTCAAAATCAGGTGCAATTTCACCTGGTTGTATACCGACACTCTCAGCCGGGGCAATCATTCCTCCTGATACCGATGTATCTCCTGTCACGTCATATAAATTCGATCCTGTATCTTCCACTTCATTTGTTTCAGCAAAAGTGTTATAAATCATTATACCGACGAGTATGATAATAAAACTGATTCCAAAAACAATTTTTTTCACAAGATCTCCTCCGACATCTTTTACTATGTTAGTTATTTCGCTGCATTTTTAGGTAAATGCCACTAAATTATTAATAGTCATTAACGACAATTAACTTTACTTTAATAGTAAATACTATGTAAATAGAAGTAAAGGTATTCGCATCATTGTTCGGAATTTAGTCATTAAAAAAGAAAAAACCGCTAAGTCATTTCAATGACTTAACGGTTTTTAAATATCATTATTTATGCAAGTTTCTCACGTAATACCATTTGTAAAATACCACCATGGCGGTAGTAATCAATTTCCACTGGACTGTCAAATCGAGCAATCGCAGTAAACTCAGTTACTTTTCCATCTTCCGCTACAGCAGTAACTTTTACCGGACTATTTGGTTGAATGTTTTCATCAATATCAACTGAGAATGTTTCTGTACCAGTTAATCCAAGCTTTTCAGCACTATCACCTTTTGCAAATTGAAGTGGTAAAACACCCATCATTACAAGGTTGGAACGGTGGATACGCTCATAGCTTTCTGTAATAACTGTTTTGATGCCGAGTAAGTTAGTACCCTTCGCAGCCCAGTCACGGGAAGATCCCATACCGTAGTCCTTACCACCAATAACAACCAAGCCAGTGTTGTTTTCTTTATATTTCATTGCGGCATCATAAATTGGCATGACCTCTCCAGTTGGCCAGTAAGTTGTATATCCGCCTTCTGTGCCTGGAGCCAATTTATTGCGAATACGGATATTTGCAAATGTACCACGCATCATAACTTCATGGTTTCCACGTCTTGATCCGTAAGAGTTAAAGTTTCTAGGTGATACACCTTTATCTTGTAAATATTTTCCGGCTGGCATATCTTTAGCGATTGCTCCAGCAGGTGAAATATGGTCAGTTGTTACAGAGTCGCCGAAGTAACCAATAGCACGTAAGTTTTTAAGTGGTTCTACCTTACCTGCATCTTTGGATAGACCTTCAAAGAATGGAGGGTTTTGGATGTACGTTGAATCTTCATCCCACTCAAATAATGGCTCATCTGTAGTTTCGATTTCATTCCATTTTTCATTAGAATCAAATACGTTTTCATACTCTTTACGGAAAATCTCAGGAGTAACTACTTTAGCCACTTCTTCCTTGATTTCTTGAGCAGATGGCCAGATATCATCCATGTAAACTGGGTTTCCATCTTTATCTGTTCCTAATGGATCTTTTCTTAGATTGATATCAACTGTTCCAGCAAGAGCATAAGCAACTACTAGTGGAGGTGAAGCAAGATAGTTAGCCTTCACTAACGGGTGAATTCTTCCTTCAAAGTTACGGTTACCAGATAATACAGATGAAGCGATAAGATCTGATTCCATAATAGCTTGCTCAATCTCTTCCAATAATGGCCC
Source organism: Oceanobacillus luteolus (assembly GCF_042678205.1). Classification (NCBI taxonomy): domain Bacteria; kingdom Bacillati; phylum Bacillota; class Bacilli; order Caryophanales; family Bacillaceae; genus Oceanobacillus; species Oceanobacillus luteolus. Next base: position 9,032 of record NZ_JBHUDE010000049.1, on the reverse strand, counting down.
TGAGTTACCGATACAAGTTGTACATCCATAACCAACTAGGTTAAATCCTAATTTATCAAGGTATGTCTGTAGACCAGCATCCTCCAGGTAACGTGTAACCACTTTAGAACCAGGAGCTAGTGAAGTTTTTACATGCTCTGGCACAGATAGACCTTTTTCAACCGCATTTTTTGCCAGCAACCCTGCACCTAACATAACATACGGGTTTGAAGTATTCGTACAAGATGTAATTGCAGCGATAGCAAGAGATCCTGTTCGCATTACTGATGTTTTTCCATTTTTATGGGTAACGATCACTTCTTTATCAAACTCGGATTTATCTTTACCGAATCCTTGGTTACCCTCTTTAGCAGTAATTGCTTTCTTGAATTCCTTCTGCATGTCGGATAAAGCAATCAGGTCTTGCGGACGTTTTGGACCAGACAGATTAGGTTCAAGTTTTGATAAATCAATGATTACAACATCGGAATACTCTGGATCGCCTTCTTCTGGATCATACCAAAGATTATTTTCTTTACTGTATTTCTCAACAAGATCAATCTGCTCTTGGCTACGTCCAGTTAAATATAAATAGTTCAACGTTTCTTCATCCACAGGGAAGAATCCACAAGTTGCACCATATTCTGGAGCCATGTTGGAAATTGTTGCACGGTCTGCAAGAGGCAAGTCTTTCAAACCTGGTCCGAAATATTCAACAAATTTCCCAACGACATTCTTTTCACGCAATACTTGAGTGACTTTCAACGCAAGGTCTGTTGCAGTTGTTCCATTCGGGAAGCTGCCTACAAACTTAACTCCAATTACTTCAGGAGATGGGAAGTAAGATGGCTTTCCTAACATTCCGGCTTCTGCCTCAATTCCACCAACACCCCAACCAAGAACACCTAGACCGTTGATCATTGTCGTATGAGAGTCTGTTCCTACAAGTGTATCTGGGAAAGCTTCGTAATTTCCTTCATCGTTCTCAAGTGCATGAACTACATTCGCGAGGTACTCCAAGTTCACTTGGTGTACGATCCCCGTTGCAGGAGGAACTGCACGATAGTTATCAAATGCTTTTTGCGCCCAGTTAAGAAACTCATAACGCTCCGCATTTCTTTCAAATTCAATATCCATGTTTGCTTGAAGTGCATTTGGTGTTCCATATTGGTCAACTTGTACCGAGTGGTCAATTACTAGATCAACTGGTACTTCTGGATTGATTTCATTAGGTTCTCCACCTAGATCTACCATTGCTTTTCTTAAAGATGCCAAGTCCACGACAGCCGGCACTCCAGTAAAGTCCTGAAGGATGACACGGGAAACCTTGAAAGGTACGTCCACACCTTTGGATTCTTTACTGCCCCATTTTGCAAGGGCTTCTACATGCTCATCTTTAATTTGATGATTATCATGCTGACGCAGTACGGATTCTAGAAGAACACGTACGGAGAATGGTAGACGGTCAATCTTACCTAACCCCTGTTCTTCAAGTGTTTTTAAATGGTAATAGTTATAAGTCTTACCGTTTAAATCGAATTGCTTTCTCGCTTTAAATGCATCATTTGACATAATTTTACCCCTTTCTTAGTTGCTGCCAATCTTTGTTTCTAACAAATTGGTGTTTAACCATCCCATCACAAAAAAAAGAAAGATTAATAGACCTTTACTTACTATATTATCGGATTGTAAGCGATAAAACAAATCATTAGTCAATAATCTCCTATATAATATTGTTATGGTTTGCGATAAGTTCTACTTATCATTCTGATAATAAGAATGGACTATATTGATTTATAGTCCATTCTCAGCTCGTCGTTACTTTTGGAAAATATAATTGAAAAGTACTGCCTTTAATATCGTTTTTCATAACTTTTAAAAAACCGCCATGTCCTTCAAGAATCTGCTTTGTTATATTCAATCCCAATCCTGTGCCATTCTCTTTTGTCGTAAAGAAAGCCACCCCAATTTGATCGATAACTTCTTGTGATATGCCAACACCTTCATCTTGTACATTAATTACTGTATGTTCATCGATGGTTTCCACGAATAAGTTGATATTACCAGGTTCATTCATCGCTTCTATTGCATTTTTAATTAAATTTATCAATACCTGCTTAATTTGTGAGCTGTCGCAGTATATCTTCTCATTTATTGGCTCATCAACTTGTAATGTCACATTCTTCAATCTTGCTTGCGATTGTAATAATAAAACTACGTCACGAATTAAATTTCCTACGTTTTCATTTTTTCTTGTATGTGTTGATGGTTTGGATAAAGACAAAAGCTCGGATGTAATTACTTCAATCTTTTCAATTTCATCCTGCATAATTCTATAGTATTCATCTTTATGATTTACTCCAGCTTGAAGAAGTTGTAGAAAACCTTTAATTGCAGTTAAAGGGTTCCGTATCTCATGAGCAATACCTGCCGTAAGCTGACCCAGTACAGACATTTTCTCCGCTTGGATCATCAATTCTTTCTCTCTTTTTATTGAACTTAAGTCCATAATTTTGCTTACAACAAATTTTTGTTCAGAAAATTCATCTGTTATCCTTGCCGCATGAATTTCTACATAAATCTCTTCCTGCTTATTTTTGTGCTGTAGCTCCGTTCGCAATCCAGCATCGCTTTCCTCTGTCAAATATTGCTCTATTTTTTCCTTTTCAATGGGTTGAAAACGCTCATACCAAGGTTTGCCTATCAACTCATCCTGCCCATACCCAAGTATTTTTTTTACTGACTCACTGACAAAACGGATCTGATCTTGCTCATCCCAAACAACAAACGACTCATTCGAATACTTACCCATCCAATCCAACACTTTCGTTGGCAATCTTGAAAAGTCAGCTATTGCAGATAGTTGATCATTTAAACCTAATGAATAAACCTCTCCAATCTTCATCCGATTCTCCCCTTAGTCAATAATAACTATAGCTTTCACGTATTCACTCAAATTCTATATATAAATTCCCTGTTAATTCGACTAATTTCTCTCTCATTCAATCATATGCCAGTAACCATGAAATTATTAAACTTGTTACTTAGACATTTTATCCATATAATATGGTTAGATATATTTTTATCTTACTATAAAAATAAATAAAAATAAATTATCTCTAAGATAAATTTATCAATTAGTGATAATTTTAAGTGTAAATTAAAGAATAGGTGATTTAAATTGAGTATTATCATCGTATTATGGGGGTTTCTACTGATCTCGTTAATGGCTATCGGTGGTTACTTCATGTTCCGTAAATTCCTTAAAAGCTTACCGAAGGAAGATGGTAAATCCATACTGGATTGGGAAGCACATTATGTAGAAGAAACAAAACATTTGTGGTCGGAAAATGAAAAAGCCCTGCTGGAAGAGCTTGTTTCACCTGTACCTGAACTGTTTCGGGATGTCGCTAGACAAAAGATAGCCAGTAAAATAGGTGAAGTTGCATTAGAAAAACAAGAAAATTCCATATCACAAGAAACGGTTATTGAAGGATATATCTTGGCGACTCCTAAGCGAGATCATAAGTTCCTTCGAAAAAAGTTAAAACAGAAAGGTATAGCAGTTACTCCTTACGAACATCTATTTTCCTTGTCCATGAGTGACTATCGAGAGAATTGGCAGGAAAGTTATAAAAAATGACTGTTATTGTTTAATCGTATTGCTTTTTTGAAAAAAGAGCCCACACAGAAAAGCACCGCAATTGTTAGTCGTTTTCTAACAATCGCGGTGCTTTTCAAATGGGATGCTTTTTTAGTTCCATTGATTTCTTTAATTGTAAAAATTGATAAAGCATGACAATCCGCCATGTTAATATCATACCGAAAGCTAGCATAAAAAATAATCCGGCTGTTTCCCCAAGTGAGATATACCCACCGATAATAATCTTAAGTATGAGCCGCACAACCAATAACCCGAACAAGATGTATGGAAAGGCTTTTGATGGATTTAGATAGATTGCCTCTCCCCGGATTTCAAATTTAGATGATTTAATCAAAATAATAGAGAAAATCATCCCAACGAGAAACGACTCCATTACTTGGTACCAACTAATTTGGAAATAAGGGAAAATGAACATCAATGCACCTGTACTCATAAATAAAGGTGGTAAAATAATCTTTTTTACTGTTGCTGGCTTTTTTACCATCTTCATACGTACAAATATCATTGCAATAGCCATCATCATTGCACCGATGGTACTAGCAACTGCCCAAAACATGCTTAATCACTCTTTTCAAAATAGCATTATTCTCTCATTTAATTTCAATCCATACTTTCCATTCACAGCATCAACAATGTTTTTTCTTCCTTTGACAGTTCAGCAATCTTAGAATCCATAAAATCCGAACCAGTCAGCTAAGAATGCAGTTACACCTGTCATCCAGTCGAAAAACAGAGCGACACCAAAGAATATCATAACATATCCACCAAATTTCACAATTTTCATGCTGTGTTTTTTGATCCAATTCATTCTACCGATGAAGAAGGCCATCACTAGGAATGGAATGGCAAAACCTAATATATAAGCAATCATCATCACCATCCCTGTTTCAGGATTGGTTGCGGCAAGTGAAAATACGATTGCCAAAATCGGTCCTGTACAAGGTGTCCAACCTAATGAGAATGCAACCCCAATCAACAATGTTCCTAAATAACCGCTCGGACGATTTTTAAATTGAATTTGTCTATTTTTCATTAAAAATTTAAAATTCAATATACCGACAATTACTAACCCGAAGAAGATGATAAGTATTGCTCCGACCTGTCTAATAATATCTTGGTACATCAATAAAAATCCAGAAATGGCGGATGTTGAGAATCCAATCGCAATAAATATGCTTGAAAATCCGATTAAGAAGAAGATAGTATGCATTAAAGCTTTACGGTTCAGCTTTTTATTCTCTTCATTCAAATCATTAATACTCATTCCAGTGATATAAGATAGAAAAACAGGGTAAATGGGTAACACACAAGGTGAAACAAATGATAGAAATCCGGCGCCAAAAGCCAGAAATACGTTAATTTCAGACATACTAATCCCCCTACATATGCATGTGTACATATCATAGTATCAGATATAATACAGACAAACTCACCTGATTTTGACAATTAGCCAACATTTGGTTTCTATTCACTTTCCTATTACTAGTATATAGAAATGCTATTGTCTTGTCGTTTAATCAGCTTATTCTATTAATCATTTTAATAAGTGGGTCAGTATTTTAATCCTAAGATTTTGGGGATTAAAATCACCTGGAGATGAATGGGTTATTTTTGATCCAAAATCGATAAGGATAATCTCGGGCTTCACCTGTATTAGGAATCCCTATCCTTGGGCCTGTCAGTATATTATTTACTTCCCGCCCTTCTGCAATATATAGAGGATGCTCATATATCGGTTCTCCATATGAATTCATTGTTATTCCCATTGCTTTCGTTAATTTTCCAGGTCCGCTCGTCAATTGCTTTAATTGACGAACCGGTCTTCTTTCGAGCATATAATCGATTCCGGCTAAAGGTTCAATCGCCCGGATTAGTACCGCTTCCGGGGAATCAGCCTTCCCACTGACAATATTAAGAAGACAATGTGTATGCATTTGATAGGTATAGATAAGTCCAGCTTCGTGGAACATTATTTCAGTACGTTTGGTCCGTCTATTTCCATAGCTATGCGCTGCCTTATCTTCCGCTCCAAGATATGCTTCTGTTTCAACAATGTAACCAGAAGAAGTACCCTCTGAATGTTCATGGACAAGAATTTTTCCTAGAAGCTCCTTTGCAAGTTGAAGAGTTGGTTGTTGATAAAATGATTTAGGCAATCTGTTATACTTGGGCTCAATATTCACAGTATTCCCTCCTGTCATAATCATTGATGAAAGTAAAAATACGAAAACCACTTCATTCTGCTTAGTATTTAACAGAAAAAGTGGTTTTTAACATTACATTATTAATAGGCTCAATTTTTCATCACTTATTGTTTATCCATTTGATTGCCCATTGCACGCATCATTTGATTGATTTTTTTCTGTGATGGTTTTTGGCCCATTTGCATCATTAATGTACGAAGCATTTGCTCATTGATTGGCGGATTCTTCTTCAAGTAGTTCATCATATATTTTCTAGCAATAAAAAATCCAAGAGCAACACCTGCTATTAAAGTACCTATAGCAATTAGTACTACCCAAATTATATCCATGTGTGTCTTTCCTCCTCTGCGACTATCTTCATCCAGTATATAAAATTAATGGAAGGAATACAATATTGGATTGTCCAACATCCGATTATTTTTAACGGATAACCAGCCATAATCTTTCAAAGAATTACTGATTACGAAATAAAAATGTGGAGATTTACGCAAAGCCGGGAAAAAAAACTCTTCTACGTCTTCTATCGATGAACAAGTGACTTCTAAATGACGATCATCTTCGTAGATAGTCATCGTTTTTCCTTCCCAATAAATCTTCAAGTACGTATTCCGTTTATCAATAATCAATCTTGCATCCTTCTCTTGTATGTAATTAGCAATATCATCTAAGTTGAGCGGTTCTATAACATAGTTATATTGTAACTGGATATATTTAAAGTTTGGTCTTTCTTTGAATTCATTTAAAAAACGATAAAGGATACCTGTCTTGTAAAAATAATGTTTTGCTATTTTCGACTTAATAGAAAAAATAGAATACGTATACATGGAAAGCACCCCTTTTCGTTCCATTATACGTATTCTCTTTTACGATTGCTGTCAATTTCTGTAGGAAGACAACCACTAGTTTTGTCGAATACATAAATCATTCCCAAAGCTAGTCTATTACATACTAGCTTTGGGAATATTAGTTTCACAACCAAAGAACGTTATGTCTTAGTTGTCCAACAACTTTTCAGTTAATTGTACTACATTTTCTACAGTAAAGCCATATTCCGCAACCACTTTGTCGCCAGGAGCAGATGCACCAAAACGGTCAATAGCAAGGATTTCTCCTTCATCCCCTGCATATCGTTCCCAACCTAAGGAAGCTCCCATTTCAATTGCAAGGCGTTTCTTCACAGTTTTAGGAATTACACTGTCTTTATACGCTTCATCTTGTTTATTGAAACGATCCCAAGATGGCATGCTGACAACGGAGACATCGATACCTTTAGTTCTTAACTCTTTTTGAGCTTCTACCGCTAAATGAACTTCAGATCCAGTTGCAAGTAGGATAGCATCCGGAGCTTCCTTTTCAGCTTTGCTGACTACATATGCACCTTTCTTAACACCTTCGTACGCATTCTCATCTGTACCAGGAAGTGTAGGTAGATTTTGACGAGTGAGTACAAGTGCAGTTGGCTGATCTGTTGATTCTATAGCTAATCTCCAAGCTGCAGCTGTTTCATTCGCATCTGCAGGACGGATCAGAGATAGACCCGGCATCGCTCTTAATGCTGCCAAATGCTCAATTGGCTCGTGTGTCGGACCGTCTTCACCAACTGCTATGGAATCATGAGTAAATACGTAAGTCACTGGCGTTTGCATGATGGAAGCAAGACGGATGGATGGACGTAAGTAATCACTAAATACGAAGAATGTACCACCATATACTTTCAGTCCACCGTGAAGTGCCATACCATTCAGTGCGGCACCCATTGCGTGTTCACGAACACCGAACCAAATATTACGTCCAGAGTAATCTGCTTTTGTGAAGTCTCCTTCATCTTCCATCATAGTTTTGTTGGAACCTGCTAAGTCTGCACTACCACCAAAGAATGTCGGTACTGCGTTTGCAATAGCGTTCAACACTTTTCCAGACGAAGCCCGAGTTGCCATGGAGCTGCCTTCTTCAAAGACTGGCAATACTTCTTCCCAATTCACGTCAAGTTCGCCTTTTATTGCAAGCTCTAATTGAGCAGCCTCTTCAGGATACTTTTCCTTATAAGAAGAAAAAGTATTGTTCCATGCATCTTCTTTCTCTTGTCCATTCACTTGGATTTTTTCTTTGAAATCTCCATATACTTCTTCCGGTACTTTGAATTCTTCATGAGACCATTTATAATATTCTTTTGTAAGACTAACTTCATCTTTACCAAGTGGTGCACCATGAGAAGCTGCTGAATTTGATTTATTCGGAGAACCATATCCAATAATCGTTTTCACTTCAATCAATGTTGGTTGTTCCGTGTTTTGTTGTGCTTCTTTAATTGCTTCACGGATTTCTTCTAAATCATTTCCATCCTCTACACGAAGAACTTGCCAACCGTAAGCTTTAAATCGTTGTTCTGTATTTTCTGAGAAGGAACGGTCTAACTCACCATCTAAGGAGATGTCGTTTGAGTCATATAAAGCAATCAGCTTTCCTAAACCAAGATGGCCTGCTAATGATGCTGCTTCATGTGAAATACCTTCCATCAAATCACCGTCACTTACTAGCGCATAAGTGTAGTGATCAATAATTGCTATATCCTCTTTATTGAATTTAGCTGCGAGATGCGCCTCTGCCATAGCCATACCTACAGACATTGCAATTCCTTGTCCTAATGGACCAGTAGTTGCTTCAACTCCATCTGTATAATGTACTTCCGGATGTCCTGGTGTACGCGAATCCCATTGACGGAAGTTTTTGAGGTCATCAATCGTTACATCATAGCCTGATAAATGTAATAAACTATATAATAGCATTGAACCATGACCTGCAGAAAGCACAAAACGATCGCGATTAAACCATTTTGAGTTTTTTGGATTGTGATTCATGAAATCCGTCCAGAGAGCATATGCCATAGGTGCTGCACCCATAGGTAATCCTGGGTGTCCAGAATTAGCTTTTTCAATTGCATCAATGGATAAAGTACGGATTGTGTTTACCGATAATTGTTCGATTGTAGACATGTAATTCTCCTTTCAATCTTCTTCATAGTATGTATCTGTATCTATTCTATAATGAATGTTTAAACTTCACAAGTTAATTAAGATGAGTGATTGAGTCAAGTACTTGTGGGAGTTTTTTAAGTCCCTTATTTTATACTGTTTTCGTCCAGTGTTTTGTTAGCGTTATCAACCCTATATTGCTCTAAAATGTTT
>NZ_JBHUDE010000048.1:0-79073 GCF_042678205.1 Oceanobacillus luteolus | reverse complement strand
TATTTTTGGATTTGGATGGGTTACCACCTGACTAAATCCATTATAAAGGACTTTTTATTTGCATTAAAGTAAATTAGCGAAAATTCGGGGTCTTGTTAATATTTAGTCTTAATTAATGCAACGCTAGTGATTTACAACATCTTTATTTATTCTGACGTAATTGTTGCTGTTTAGACTTGAGCCTTCGACTAAATATTCAATAGGATATAATATATCGAAGTTCTCATTTTGTGGAAGTTTTAAAAGATCCTCTAAGATATCGATTCCATCAGTGTCTAAATTGCGGACATCAAGTAACACAAAATTATTGTAGCTTCTTCTGATTAAATCTAGCGTCTCTTGAGCAGCATCATTGATAACGATATTGGGAACAAATTTTGTTAAATCATTGCCAAATTCTTGTAGCATTCTTAGTGCTCTCATTTCTCCTTGTTTCTGATGTAATGTAGCGTAGTACATTTTATCAAATCTCCCTTTATTTAATATTTTTTATGAATAAAAACACCTAATACCCATGCTATTAATTGATGCACGAATCTAAGGTGTTAAATCATATGTATACATTAAAAGAGAGGCTATTAAACTAGTATCTAATTTCATTATACAATAAATAGGTATATTTTACAATTAGTATTCATTCAATGAATCTATAGTAATGGTAATATAGTGTTGTTTGGGTTTCATTTGATCTTATACTAACTCCCTCCCTTATTATTGAATGGTTAAGTCAAAGTTACAGAATTGAATTCGGACATTTGGTGAAGAAAAGATGATAGAAGCGAAAAAGGGAAATAGTTGTTTATTATACTTGGTAGCTAGCTGTATTTTTTAGGTCTACCAAGAGGATTTGAAATGACATCGGGAATATGTTCGGAAGGGTATAATAGTTTTACATATTATCTTTCTATAGTAAACTAAAGCTTATTCCTTTATTTATCTATAAGAGTTCTAGGAGGCTTCCAGTGAAAGAAATAATTATCATATTAGCAGAAATCGTTAATGATATTCATGATTTATTAGTTGATATGTTCGGTTTTCATATGACGGATAAGCAGCTTCATTTCTGGATAATTGGTATTATTGGGATGGTAACTTTCTTTTTTGTGCATTTTTTCTTTAAAATAATCGAAAAGATGAAATGGAGTACGACTATTCTTTCCTTTATTTATACTTTTACCGTAATGGTTGTCCTTGTCTTTGCCATCGAGTTGCAGCAAGCAATCACGAACAGAGGAAATATGGAGTTTGCTGATGCTGTAATGGGGCTATGGGGATTTATTGTGTTATTTCTGATATATGCTGTCTTAGCAATAATTGTTTATTTTCTTTTTAAGGGATTTAGGAAGAGGAAATGAGATATTGTGTGATGCCTATTCACCACCTTTTGTACAATAAGTATTTTATAAACGAATGATTCAGTTGTGTTACGCCGTGACTAATATTAATAAAGCAGCTATTGGAAACGTGAGAGCCTGCAATAGCTGCTGTCTAACTTAATTATATTTTTTTGCTAGCTAGTGCAGTGCTATTTCTCTCTATCATCCTCACTGAATAATTCCCCATGACTAGCCTCAAGCTTTGAAAAATGGAATTTGATCTATCAGACGTTTAACAAACAACATTTCTTATATTTCTTTCCACTCCCGCATGGGCATGGATCATTTCTGCCAGCTTTCTTCTCAGATTGATTAAATGGCTGATTAGGAAAGTTTTTGTTAACCTCCCCATTTGAAATTGATTGTAAATACGGCTTCTCCAATTCAAATAATTCAGCAGGGGTAAACCCATTATTGGACCAAAGTCGCGTATGATTGGATAAGTTGGTAATTAGCTTCAGTGCCTGTATGGTTTCTTTTTCAGTAGGGAATGTCACGTCGATTTGCTCCAAGCCATGGATGATATCTATAGGTTGTATTTCCATTTCGCAATCGCTTAGAACTTCATAGAATACATCTTCGACACTATTAACATTATCAGGTTGAACATATTTTTCTAAAAATCGATACAATTTCTTCATCTGAGGAGTCTCTTCATAATACTCGTCATCTTTATAACGTAAGAGCACTGCTTTTTCAGGGATATAATATGGTTTACCTGTTTTTTTACGCAGGAGTTGCTCTAATTCATTTTCTATAACGAATAGCGCATCATTGGCGAAATAACGCCCCTCTATTTCAACGTAATTTTTTCTTAACTCATCCTCGTTATTCCTCATCAATGCTTCTACATCAGAGACATTTTTTTTAGGATTATTCTGCATATTATAGATTTCTATCACTTTTTCTTTATCAACGACACCATATAAATTAGTAAGTGCCACTACATAATCAAATAGTAAGTTCATATTTTCTCCTTTCGATTGAAGAGTGTATCTGTTACCTAGTTCTGGAGTTGAAAAACACATGATTTACTTACTTGAATTATACTTGTTTATTTGGGGCATGTCACGGGGAAGAAGGACATGGGGTGAGGTTGAGACCACTAAATAAGGATTCCTGTCATCATCCGAAATTTGTCATTTCATGTCGAGATTTGTTAATAATAATAAATTATGCTAGGACTGATTAGCAATATGCTTTTTTTCAGTTCTGGATGTTTTGATTTTGTACTGGCCAATTTTCAAATATTCTCAACTTGTAATCTGATGGCATAGATGCTACCATCATGGTAATACTATAGCAAAGGGTTAAGAAAATGATTGAATCAAAGGGTTTTGGAATTTTGTATGAAGGAAATGTTAGAGATTTTGAAGATCTTATTTTAAATCAATCAGAAAAAGAAATGAATATAGGGAAACCGGGTTCTTGGTGCAAGTTAGCAGATTTGTACGCACGACAACTTACCATTATAAGTATCAATCCATATCCTGAAGAGACAGATGAATCGAGTAATGATGACACACCACCGTCAATTAAGCATATTAACAGGAATACCGACTATAAAAATTTCTATCGCTGGGGAATTCATGAACGTAAGACAGGGAATCATCGTATTATTTATGCAATCCATAATTATCATAAAGTAATTATGCTTTATTATTTCGATAAACAATATAACGGTTTAATTAAAAAGGAAGATTTAATTCCAGCTGATATTAATTATGAAGAATACTGTGGGAAAGATCCAAATCTTTATTAAGAGTGGAGGTAAGAAAATGGGTGATTTCTATAAAAGATACTCCAAAATTAGGGGAGAAGATCATGTACAGAATCTTCAACAAGAAGGACAAATTGCGGCTCAAATTAAAACAAAGCGTCAAAAATTAAAAATGTCACAACAAGAATTAGCTGACTTAGCAGGTGTACCTAAATCAACGATTGGCAGGATTGAAGCGGGACTAACTAGCCCTAAAGTTGAAACCCTATTAAAGATATCTAAGGCTTTGGAAACACCCTTTATCATTGATGGCACATCAGATAAAGGGGATAACCAAGGATTATTTGTGCAATTGTAGATTTACTTTTTAGTTGCCGCCACCACTCGAATGGATAGAGCTAGACCTGATAAACAACAAAAGTCACTATCAGTTCTAGCTCTATATAATTGTATGGATATTTTATTTAGCATAAGCAGCTGTCTTACGAGGCGGCTTAACATCTCCAGGAGTCGGACATTCATAAGCTTCCCCATTCAACCGCTCTCTCAATTCAGCTTTAGCCTTTTCAATAATCTCCGGGTTTTCCGTTGCCTCAATGGCAGTGGCTGCGATAATTTTTCCTGCATGGAGCATCCCTTTATGTGCGATAGATGTGGCCCCTTGTGATACGACCTGCCATGTGTGAGGGGACGTTCCGAGTGCCCAGGTTGCTGTATTACACTGTATTGTCGTTGGGTTAAAAATTCCACATTTCCCTGAATATATTCTAATGCCTGGTTCAGCCAATCCTCTCCATGTCTGTATGTAGCCTCTGCCCCGACAACTCCGAATGGGTTCATGAATGTCAAAATGTTTTTCGCCATGATATTCGCAAATTTTACCCGTAATTGATCATTTGGCCCTTCAAAACCAAATCAGCATGAATCTCATTTATTTATACTTTTTACGGTAATGGTTGTCCTTATTTTGGCCATCGAGTTACAGCAAGCCATCGAATAGAGGGAATATGGAGTTCGCTGATGCCTATTCACCATCCGAAAAAGAGTGCTTTGAAGCAGGATAAAACTCTCTCCATTCTTGTAGGATTAGTTTGATTGTCTTAGTTTGGGAAGGGAGGTGCAGTAATTTAAAAAATTGCAACGAAAAAATATATAGAAGTGGGGTTGTTTTAATGCTTTGTGGCTAGAATACTGTTATAAAATCAATTTTTACGTCTGTTTTACACAAATAGAGAGGGTCCACTTTTTCGTAGACCCTCTCATGTATTCCAGTTCCTTATCTGTTATCTTAAATATATTTGAACAGTGTCTAAAGTATAGTTGTCCACTTCTACACTAAGCTGATACGTTCCTTTTGCTAGTGATTTTGTATTCCAGTTGAAAATATATTTACCATCACCTGCAGAACGGAAGAGGTTTCCTATATTTGCATTCCCGCTGGATATGGCTTCTTCTTTAGAACCCAATGTCCCATCATCGAATACTTCCGTAACATATAGTTTTGCCTCTAAACCTGTTGCATCATCACCTGATTCATCTGTTATCTTTAATTTCACGGGAAGTGTTCTCCCTTGTTTAATGTGATTTATTTCATTTGGTTTGATTGGTGATAAGAAGGTGCTAGAATAATCCCTTGGATCCTTCAGCCCCATTATTGCAAAATAAGCAGGTTTCACATTGTATTGTGTATCAAAGGCGAAGGGGGCATCCTTTCCTCTTCCATCACCACTATATTCCTTGGCGCGGTCGTCTAACCAAGTATGGTTATCGGCTATTCCCCAAAACGTTACATTGCTGATAGCGTCATCCATTTCTTCATATAAACTGAATAAATCTCTATATCGATTCGCCTGTTCTTCAAGAATGCTGTCTGGAATTTCATCTTCTGTTTTATATTCACCACTTGGTGGCCAACCATAGATGCTAACATCCAATTCTGTTATTTGAACATCTAAACCTAAATCTGAATACATTTGAATGGCCTCTCTAGTTTCCTCAATGGAAGGCCAATTAAGTTGGATATGTGACTGTAACCCAACCCCATCAATAGGAACCCCATCTTCTAGCAATTCCTTTACTAGATTATAAAAGTCATCTCTTTTTACACTGTCTACTTCGTTATTATAATCATTGATATACAGCATGGCATCTTCGCCAGCATATTCTCTTGCTGTCTCGAAAGCTACTTTAATATAGTCCGTTCCAGTAATTTGATACCATGCCGACTCTCGTAATCCGCCACCATCATCAACCACTTCATTCACGACATCCCAGGCATCCACATCATCTTTATAACGCAATACAACCGTTTTAATATAATCTCTCATTCGGTCTAATAGAAGTTGTTTATTTTCTTCCCGTTTTTCAGGATCTTCTTCTTCAACCATTGGGTTTCCTTCTTCATCTAAAAAGAACCAATCTGCTATTTGGCTATGCCAAACAAGGGTGTGGTACCTTAAGTACATGTCATTCTCTTTAGCAAAATTAACAATCTGGTCGGCATCTTCCCAAAAATATTCTCCTTCTTCTGGCGCGATGTACAATGGTTTCATAGCATTCTCTGCAACAATGCTATTATAGTGGTATTTTAATACTTCAGCTGATTCACCCTCCAATTGAAATGGTTCGACTGCTGCTCCAATTCCAAAAGAATCTTCAAATCTTTCATCCATAGGAGCAACGTCTGTCGCATGAATGGACTGCGAATGTTGAGCAAATACATGGCCTGCTCCAAATGGTAATAATAAAGTTAAAGCCATACCGGAAATAATCGTTTTCTTCAACACTTTCAACATGGAATAAAATCCCCCTTAGTAGATTAATCGCTCCAAGCAACGGTCAACTAATGGATATACTAATTAGGTTGCAAGAAATTCGATCTATCACCTCGTTTCATGTGTTTGGTTAGATATCAATCCTTTTCTAATTTCAAATTAGAAAGGATAGAATCACTTTTAATTGTGAAGTGTTGCTGATCATGGAAGTCTCTTCATTTTGAATACAGCACTATGCTATCCTTATACATCCACTATTTATGATGGAATATTCAATCTTTTTTTGTGAGAAATATCCATTCGTTTTACCTCTTATCTACTTTCTATCACTGCTTGATAATTGACTATTGTAACCGCTTTCCTGTTTTTGTTAATAAATTACTTATGCTTGTTTTTTATACTAACAAAATAAACTTCATTTGTCTAATGGATGAACAAAGTTTACGATATAAAATAATTGCATGCAACACAATTCTACAATGAGAGATAGTTTTATAAGATGAAATTTATTAAATTAGATCTATTAACTTGGTCTAACGACTGTGCTAACTCTTAGTGTAGTAAATAGAATGTAATAGGTTGTTTTGTTCATGAAATTACTGATATATCTACTAAACCTAAGAAACTGGAACTATAGTACAGTTAAATTAGATTGAAAGTTTTAATTATATAGAATACTAAAATGATTATTAATAATCATGCATGTTTATGCTTTTTATTCTATGATTAATCTATCATTATCTATCATTTAAATAGTAGGGTATTTATTAAACGAATTATTTGCTGATGTTTTTGGTTGAGTAATTATTTAATCAGCAGAAAGACCTCTACGGAGAGGGAAGCGAAAAGGCTGCCGCGTTGCCTAAGGGTTTGATCAGGGGAATTTATTAGACTACAAGGTTAATAGTGCTAGGACATAACTAGAGAAGATGGTTCCAAGCAGGCGCTTGGAACCTTTCATTATATTTAGGGTCCTGCAAACTTCCGATGGAGGATTCTTAATTTGCAGATTGCTAAGCTTCAGTGAACAGTAGATTCTGAAATAGACGATGCGGTTTGAGGAGGTGATAGACCTAAGTAGAAATAAAACTATCAAAGTCGGTGGCAGAGGGTTAACGAAGAAATGATGGCAATGCGTAATCATCAAGGATATTACAATAGGTATGACTTTGTTTGACATTATTACCAGTTTAAAGAGTAGGTTATTTTCTGAGTAGGAGGAGAATGAATTGAAGCTTAGACGTAAGGTTACAATTTTAACAACCACTATATTACTTGCGCTTTCTTCACCCGTTGCTTTTGCTGCAGAACCAGGACTAGATAATCTACCGGGACCAGTGGATCCCCAGTCGTGGGTGAACCCGGATGATATGACGTGGAATGATTATATTCAAGTTCCTGGGATTGACTGGAATACAGCAGATTTTGAGCCTGAAACAGAACTGAAAGGGGCCTTGATTTTGGTCGACTTTCCAGATCAGGATTTTATTTTAACTCAACCTAAGGGTTCGGAGATTGCTGGTAACCCGCAGATCGATGCAGTTCCGCGTGAGGAACTTGGGGAATGGTGGAAGGACTTTCTAAATACTCCAAGTGAACTTAACAATTATCAGACAATCGATGGCTTCTGGAAAGAGAACTCTCAGGGGAAATGGGGCGTCAGCCTGGATTCGTTTGGTCCTTACCGCTTGGATAAATATGAATTTCAGTATGGGCTTAACAATATGAATCCCGGTACCAAGCCAGACCAATATCCAAGTGGAAACCTCTTTACGGATGGTATAGATGCTGCGGCAGCCGACATACTTGCATCTGGTGAAGAATATGACTTTGCGTTCATCGTTCATGCCGGCTATGATGAATCAACGGTATGGCAAGAATTCGGCGAAATGATGTTCCTGAATAAAGAGTCGGTGTCTGATGAATTTGGACCGCCGGACTTACCTGGATTTGAAAACACGCCAAACTGGGCACAGACTCGTTATGTACCATGGACTTCCTACTATGCAGCTAAAACGATTTGGTCAGCCGCATCTAGTGCAACACTAAATGGCAAACGGATTCGTGCTTCTATTCAAGGTGAAAGTGATGGTATGTCCACATTTGCTCACGAATTTGGACATCTTCGCGGACTTCCGGATAACTACAATAATGCAGCCCTTGATCCGAGAACCTATTCAGGATATTGGGAAACGATGAGCCGTGGGTCATTCAATGGTCCTGGTGGAACGCATACGCGTTGGATGATTCCAGCAACCCTTGGTTCTTCCTTACCAGCACCACATATGCTTCGAAATAAGATAGAACAAGGATTTGTATCCGATGAAGAAGTCCTGCAGTTGGATCGTGATGAATTAGAAGAGTCTGGGCCGGTGTTTGCGGATATTATTGCGCGCGAAGTACCAGTTGGCAGTCAATTCGGCCGCACAGGATTCCACGGTATCAACATCAGCATGGACGATTTAACACCAAGTGATTACCTTGAAGGTGACTGGCGTAACGATATCCTTAGCAATAGATTGTATGAGAACTACACACTTGAGGTGGTAGACCGCGTTGGTGCGGATTCCTTCGCAGCCGATTCCGGGGTATTGATTGCCAAGACGAAAGAACGGGGTGCACCGACCATCTGGGTAGTTGATTCGCATCCTGAAGATATCAATTTGAAGGACTTTACAAGACCAGACGGCACAACTGCTATGGTAACCAAAGGCGATCCTCGTCAATTACTTGATGCATTATTCAAAGCTGGAAATGGAGAAACGTTGGTCTCCGGACAATTCGATGGTTCCATTGACCAGGACACGATTGTCAGTGAGTACATCGATCCATACAATAAACTTCATTTCTATATTTTAGGGAATGACAAAGACGATGAAGGTGTGCTTCGTTATCAGGTTGCCGTGCGTAACACAGAGGGATCAGGTAACTATGATCGAGGCGTAGATGTAAGCGCCGGCAATGTGCAGCCTGCTGTAGAAGACAAAGTAGCAGTCTATCATTTTAATGTCTCTAATACCGGCGAAGCAAAGGATTTCATTCGTATCAACGCTTCTGCGGGTGAAGATTGGACAATTCAACTTGATCACAACGTAATAGCTGTGGAAGCAGGGGAAACTGTTGAAGTTCCGGTATACGTGAAAATTCCTAATGGCAAAACAGCTCCAGAAAGCCTTACTTTTACAGCTACATCGGAGACAGATTCTAATCAAAGCGTTACGGAGACAAACCTATTGCCTAGCAAACTTAGTGCAGCAGGAGTAAGCTCTGTTATTGATAGCTTTAACAAAGAGGGCGAATTCTTCAATAAAGGTGCAGCTCAAGCATTGAAAGCACATTTGAAATCTGTGGAACAATTTGAAAAGAAAGGTTCCCCAGATAAAGTTATCAAGCATCTTAACGATTTCAAAAAATTCTTAGATACGAAAAAAGATGCAAATCATGTCTCTAATAAGGCTTACCGAAGCTTAAAAGCGTATGCCGATGCAATGATTGAAATCTGGCAATAAGTTATTATCAACGTTATAGAAAATACCTCCTGTACCATGAAAGGCCTGGTACGGGGGAGAAAATGAGTTTAAGAGTCTCATAGGAAATAAAACAATAGAACGGTTGGGACAGTTGGTGGACTGTCCCACCTTATATTAGCAGGTTTAGAAACGGTGAATTTCATTTGGCTGTTTTTTATCACGGGAAGTTGTCAAGGTAGGGGTGAAGATAATTGAAGAAAGTAATTAAAATTTTAGCTATATTATCATTGCTATTTATACTGGGTGCCTGTACGACGCAAACCTCGGGCGAAGAAAGCAAGGTGCTTGTTGAAACAGATTATGGAACGATTACAGAGGAAGATTTATTTCAAGAAGTGATTAGCACCGAACGGGGAAAGGAATTGATTCAGAAGTTGGTCTATATGCAAATTTTGGAAGGCAAATATGAGGTATCTGATAAAGAGGTGAATCAACGGTTGGGCGATATAAAGGAACTGGCCGGTGATGAAGATGGCTTTCAAATGATTCTACTACAACAGGGCTTTAAGGATGAAGAGGATTTAAAAGATCAAATTAAACAATCCCTCTATTTCTTTAAAGCAACAACTGAAGGGGTGGAAGTCTCAGATAAAGAAATAAATGATTACTATGCACAACATATAGACGAATATACAGAGGTCGCGGTCAGCCATATTCTCGTGGACAATGAGTCGACCGCTAAAGAAATTAAAAAGGAACTAGAGAAAGGCACTGACTTTGCTGAATTGGCTATAGAACACTCAACGGATTCAATGACTGCGGAAGAGGGCGGGAATTTGGGCTATATTTCTGGAAAAAGCAATGAATTGGATCCAACGTTTCTTGCGGCGGCCATGGAGTTGGAGAAAGATGAAGTAAGCGATCCGGTCAAAACAGTATTCGGTTATCACATTATTAAGGTGACGGATAGAAAGGAAACGCCATTAAGGGAAGTAGAAGACCGAATCAGACAAGCACTTATGGAGAAAGAGGCAAAACCTATACAGGAGATATTAAATGAATATAATAAAGAAATTGAGTTTGTAGAAGAAGCGTTTGAAGAAGCATTTAAGGAAGTAGATCATGTTAACTAGAGATACCTATCTGTTCAATGATCGCGAGTTCAAAAAAGACCGAGTTGGTTTTCGGCTTAAGACTCTATGTGAATATGCTTTTGGCCGATGATTTTACGAAATCTAAAGTTAATTCTCTGTGATGAACCATTACTTAGCTCTTGATATATCCATTGAATCACAAATCCTTAAATGGAAGAACTGCTAGATGAATTCAATTTAACGTACATATTCATTGCACATTGAATATAGGAGCGGATTGGCGTCATATATTTAGAGAGAATGGTCGAATTTACGGACACAGATAATCTTTATAGCAATCATAAACATCCTTATATACAATCTTTACTCTCTGCTGTGCCGTTCCCGCAAATCCACAAGCAGTTTTTCCTGTCATACAAGACTGTTAATCAGCATTTTGTTGCCTGTCATCTATATAACGGCAAGCAATAAAAAATATAAATAAGAATAAAAGGGGGATACCAATGAAATTAAGATTATCGCTACTAGTTGTTTTATTTTTAGGACTTTTTCTCGTTTTAGCAGCATGTAGTGGAGATGGAGGCGCGAACACAGATAAAACTACTGATGATGGCGCAACTGAAACAGAAGAAACTGCTGGTGATGAAGAAGAGGTAGGGGAAGCGAGTGCATCGGGTGAACAAGTACTAGTATTTGCTCGGGGAGGGGACTCCGAAAGTCTTGATCCTGGAAGTACGAGTGATGGGGAATCTTCGAGAGTCACACAACAAATACTCGAAGGATTGCTTACATTTGATAAAGACTCTTTTGAAGTGAAGCCAGCGCTTGCTAAAGATTGGGAGGTTTCAGATGATGGTCTGAAATATACCTTCTATCTGGAAGAAGGCGTAACGTTTCATGATGGAACAGATTTTAATGCAGATGCTGTAAAAGTTAACTTTGAAAGATGGGCTGACCCTGAACATGAATATGCATTTACTGATGATGGATATGTCTATTTCATGTACGGAACGATGTTTGGTGGATATAAGGGCGACCCCGGACATGTTATTGAAGAAATTAATGTTGTAAATGACTATGAAATTGAATTTATCTTAAATCAACCGCTTGGGTTCTTTTTACAAAACTTAGGGATGAGTTATTTTGCACTCACTTCTCCGACGGCTCTTGAGGAGCATGGATCAGCAATTAACGAAAACCCAGTGGGAACCGGTCCATTCAAATTTGTCAGCTGGACAAAGGATGACTCTATTGTTCTTGAAAAGAATGAGGATTACCGAGTAGAAGGTCTTCCGAAACTTAATCGTGTGATCTTTGAAGTAATACCTGATAATGCTGCACGCCTCATAGCGCTTCGTTCTGGGGAAATCGATATTATGGATGGATTAAACCCAGATGATGCAGCTGGAGTGGAAGCGGAGGATGGTCTTGAGTTATTAGAAAGAACAGAAAATAACTTTGGATATGTTGGCTTCAATACTCAGAAGGAACCATTTGATAATGTAGAGCTTCGTCAAGCAATCAATTACGCGATTGATAAACAAGCTATAGCCGATGCGCTATATGCCGGTTATGCTACAACAGCTGTAAACCCATTGCCACCAGGTTATTTAGGTTATAATGATGAACTTGAACCGTATTCGTATGATCCTGACAAGGCAATCGAATTGCTTGCGGAGGCAGGTTTTGCCGATGGATTGGAGGTTGAATTATGGACTATGCCAGTGGCAAGACCATACATGCCAGATCCTGAAACAGTGGCTCAAATTATTCAGAATAACTTGGCCGAAGTTGGTGTTACTGCAAATATTGTTCGTGAGGAATGGGCTCCATATTTAGAAAAAACCATGAATGGTGAGCATGAGCTGTATATGCTTGGTTGGTCTGGAACAAACGGAGACCCTGATTACTTCTTAAGCAGTCTGTTACACGGTTCCAACGTAGGAAGTAGTAATCGCGAATTCTATCAGAATGATGAAGTGGATGAACTATTAGATTCTGCTAAACGTGCAGTGGACCAGGAAGAGCGTGCAGAGCTGTATAAGAAGGCTCAAGAGATTATTCATCACGATTCACCAATGGTAACATTAGTTCATTCTAGACCAGTAATGGCAACAACAAGCAAAGTGAAGAACTATGTACCACATCCATCAACAAGCGAATCCCTAGCTGAAGTGGAATTAGTTGATTAAATATCAGTTAGACTTAGGAGGATATTTGGAGATTTACTTAGATAATTAGAAGACTTACAGAGACAGCGAATAGGTCCTGGGAGGGACTGTTCGCTGTCTATTTTTATTTGGCGTTTGCTTTGATTGGGACAATGGGACTTTCTCTAAGTCCCGCTCTATTATGCCTCGGAAGATAACTTTTTTATTTTATTACCATTAAAACAAACGTTCGAATATATCCTTTTAAAGGGATAAGTTTTTGCATTAATGGCAGTGAACTTGAGGAAGTTCACTGCCAACAACTCCAATCTAGAGACCGATAATGATAAATTTGATTCAAAAAGATCCAAGGAAAATTTTGATTGATTGGATCCTTTTTAATTATGACTCTACGATTATTTAAGGAAAGACCAAAAACTAGGGCTCTCTCGAAACTTCACCGTGTTCAACTTCTCAATGATCTTCGTATTAATCTCTTGCTCCAAATCCTCTCTATCTTGAAAAGAAGTTTCTCTTAGGCTCTTTTTTATCTTCGGTTGGAAGTCGTTTATGATACTTATTATTTCTTCATTCTTTGTCATATTTAGATTTTACCTCCTCTGATAATATCTGATTTAGCTTTTTGAGAGACTTTCGATGGAGATTCGATATATTTTGGGGAGTTGTTTTTAAAATTTCCGAAATCTCTTTTAAGGTCAACTGCTTGTGATAGATCAAATCTAGTATTAATAACTGTTTTTCCGTGAGAGTTTGTAATGCTTTGATTAAGCGTTCACTTTCAATATCATCTAATAGATTCCTATTCAGCGTATGTTTTTCCTCATTTTTATCTTCAATTAAGTCCTTTAGAGGAGTGCGGGCATCATATTCGGAGCTTTTATCAAGTATGAGTAATACCGTATCATTTTCTTTCCTTCTCTTTATGTTGTAATCCATGGTGAAAAAGTAGATTAAATTACTTACATATTTTATTTTCAACACTCTATTGTAGTGCTGCTTAAATGCTTTATCCACCTTATTCTTGTTGGCATCTGTAGGATTTAATATATATTTCTTTAGTAAAGATAAGTTATCTTCATTCGCCAGAAACCCCTTGATAATTGGATTTTGAACTTTATCTCTATATTTACGAAAGAATTCAGCTATCTTCTCTTCGTTATTCATCATAGTATTCAGCTCCTCTCTAAATTTTCAATATTATGGTAAATTAACTTGTGTTTATAAAAGAGGATTAAAGTTGAAAAAGTAAACCAAAAATAAGAAATATGGGAACTTATGTTCTATTATAGTTTAAAATCTAGAAAAATAACAGATGAAATTCAAATTGGGAACCAAACGAATCTACCTTTCCTATTTAAAGAGATTGGTTTTTTAATAGGGGAATCACTTTTAAAAAGCATTAACCCGTTTTCGGGAAAGGGGGAGGTAGTGATGTCGCCTGTAGAGACTCCTGTATGGGTAGCGATCATAGGTAACTTTGGATTTCCTATTGCGATCACAATGTATTTGTTTATTCGCTTTGAAAAGAAGCTTGGAGATTTAGAGAGAGTAATAACTAATTTATCTGAGACAATCAAGCAGCTGACGAATAAACAATAAAACGTTTTATAAGTGGTTTATTTATTTGTTGTGTTATCTCTTTCTCCTAATAGATGTACATCGAAATTCTTAAAAGAGGAGAGGTAAATATGGTTAAAATTTATTTGGACCCAGGGCACGGAGGAACAGATCCGGGCGCACAAGGAAATGGTTTGCAGGAGAAAAACGTGACGTTGGCAATTGCATTGAAGGTAAGGGATATCCTGAATAGAGATTATGAAGGTCATACCATACGAATGAGCCGTAGTTCGGATGCAACCGTAAGCCTGCCGCAACGTACGAATGACGCAAACAGCTGGGGAGCTGATTATTTCGTATCGATCCATATTAATGCTGGTGGTGGTACAGGATATGAGGACTATATTTATAATGGTAGTGTCTCTAGTCAGGACATATCATACCGGGATATCGTACATGCAGAAATTATGAAGCAAGTCGACTTTAGAAATCGTGGAAAGAAACGTGCCAACTTCCATGTGTTACGTGAAAGCAATATGCCGGCGGTATTAACGGAAAATGGGTTTATCGATAATAGTACTGATGCGGCGAAACTGAAGTCTGATGCATATCTAAACCGTATTGCGCTTGGACATGCAAACGGGATTGCAAAAGCTCTAGGTTTAAGTCCTGGTGGAGGAACTACTACCTATGTAGTTCAACCAGGGGATACTCTATGGGGCATCGCGCAAGCTCATAATATGACCGTCCAACAACTTAAAGATCTGAACGGCTTGACGGATGATATCATTTATCCTGGACAAGTTCTGATTGTAAGCGATCCTGCATTGTATCGTACCATTCAAGATGGTGAAACCTTTTAAACTAGTAATGCTGGACAGCCGGAGAAGAAGATTGGTAGAGAAATAATAAATAATAGGATATTACTTTTTAGGCTAGAGCTTGTAGAGCTCTAGTCTGTTTTAATGTCTAGTATAATTTTTATTCTTCCTTAGCACCCATAATGTATACAAAAAAATAATAAAAAAATCCATTTGACTCATAAAAAAAGAATTTAAAATACTAGTTAACGAATCCTTATCTTTTAAACTATAAGAAAACTCAAAAAAATATTTCTTGAAAAGGGTTTACAAAGTTTGAATATTGCATTATTATGCTTAGTAAGACTATTGGAAAAAGTCTTGCGATGAAAACTTTAGATTACCGATTTTTTCTCTTTAAATGTGGTAAAGCTACCTATTTATCTGAGGAATAGTAGATTTCACTTGTTAAAAAGAAATTTTCGAACAAACTTATTAAAGTCAATGGAGAAAGAAAGTAGAGAGGTCCGCAATATGCAAAAACAAAGAACTGGGGATTTGAAGTTAATTCAGGAATTAAATCGTTCTATTATTTTAGACACAATCCGCAAAAACGAACCAATTTCTAGAAGTGAAATAGCGAAGCTAATAAATATCAGTCCGACAACAGTCACTTCAGCTGTTTCTGATTTAATCAGTGAAGGCCTTGTTTTTGAGGATGGAGTAGGAACATCAAGCGGGGGTAGGAAGCCGGTCTTACTTCGATTCAATCCAAATACACATTCCATTATTGGTGTATCTGTAACAAACACCTATATTAAAATTGCTGATATGAATCTTGAAGGGGAGATCCTTAGGAAGGAAGTTCATTCGACCAACCAGTTAAAAGGGAATGCTATCATTCAATTTATTCTTAGTGTTATAGAGGGATTTTTGGTCGGAAAATCAGATGTTGAATATTGCCAAGGTATTTCCATTATTACACCGGGGATTGTGGATGCTGAAAAAGGAGTGATTTTACATAATGTAAAGCTGAATCTGTATAACGTACCATTAAAGGAATTAATAGAGGAAAGAACTAACCTTCCTGCATTTCTGGATAATGATGCAAATGCATTTGTTTTGGCAGAAAATTATTTTGGTTTGTTTAGTAGATTTAACGATCTACTTTATATAACCATTGGTGAAGGCGTCGGTTCTGGGTTGATGGTGAATGGCTCCATATACCGGGGGTTTCTTGGGAGCTCCGGGGAAATTGGACATACGACTGTAGTCGATGGGGGGATAAAATGTAGTTGTGGTAATAGCGGTTGTCTGGAGAATTATGTGAACTGGCCAGCCATCTACAGTAAAATTGTAACCGCTATCATAACAAGGAACAAGGACACGATCATAAAGGAAATGGTTTTAGGGGATTTGACCAAACTAAGTCCGGCTATATTTGTGGAGGCAGTGAATCAGCAAGATGATTTAGCGAAGGAGATCATGGAAGATATTTTGAAGTATTTGTCGATTGCGATTACTAATGCCATCCACTTATTTAATCCAGAAGTAATTATTTTAAGTGGTGAAATTATTCAAGATAATCCTTTATTGGTAGAAAGTATTAATGAACAAGTGGTGGCTAAAGTGATACCAACTCTTAAGGAAAAAGTCAATATTCAAAGTACATCACTTGGCATCGAATTTGAATTGCTTGGCGCAGCAGCCCTGATCCTTCATGGGAAGTTCAAGTTTCAAATGTAAGGCAATTGAAAAATATACATGAGGAGGTTTTTAGTTAGTTAATAGGAAAATTAAAGTTATATAGCGTGGACAAAATCTCAACATTCACTTATTAATAAAATCCAATACATATTTATTAGGAGGGAAATTATGAAAAAAATAGTATTTAGTATTTTTATATTAATGGTTGCCGCTTTTCTTACAGCATGTAGCAGTGGTTCCAGCGCTGAGAAAAAAGTGATAGAAGTTGCGCTTTGGGATGAAAATGTAAAAGGTGCAGTGGATGCCTCGATTGAAGCGTTCAACGAAATTCATCCAGATGTAGAAGTCAAAGTAACCTATACCCCTTATGCGAATTATTGGACGAAATTAAAAACAAGCCTTGGAGGCGGTAGCGGTCCGGATGTATTTTGGATGAATGGTCCCAACTTTTACAGGTATTCCACGGATGGTTTGATTAAAAATCTAGAGCCATTCATTGGAGAAGATGATGAATTTAATAAGGATGCTTATGTTCCAGCAGTCGTAGATATGTACTCTGTGGAAGATGAACTTTATGCCGCCCCTTATTTTACAGATTCTGTCGGTCTTTACTACAACAAACAGCTTTTTGATGAAGCAGGTGTCGATTATCCGGATGAGACGTGGACTTGGGAGGATATTGAAACCGAGGGTGCGAAGTTGGTGAATCCGGATGAAGGTGTCTTCGGATATGCGGCACATACAACAGTAAACCAACAAGGGTATTATAACTTAATCCACCAAGCTGGAGGATTCATGATCAACGAAGACAAAACGGAATCAGGGTTTGATTCTCCAGAGGCGAAAGAAGCGTTTGCCTTCATTAAGGATTTGATTGACAAGGGGATCTCTCCTTCAACACAGAACCAGATTGAAACCGAGTCTAAACAGCTGTTCATGTCCAACAAGCTAGCAATGATACCAGCAATTTCAGTTAATACACCAGAATTCTATGAAGCTTTAGGAGAAAATCTCGGCGTTGCTCCATTGCCGAAAGGGAAACAAGCAGCTTCCATCGTCCATGGGATTGGCTGGGCGATGAACGAGAAAGTGGAAGATGAAGAAGTGGCTTGGGACTTGATCAAGAGTCTGACAAGTGAGCAAGCGAATAAAGATATTGCTGAATCAGGATTCTCCATTCCCGCTATGCAAAGTACAGGTGAAATTTGGCTAGGTTCTGTTCCATCATTGGATCTGCAAGTGTTCCTTGATGCACAAGAAGAAGGTGTAGGTGTAGCTTATCCAATTTCTAAGCGAACGACGGAGTGGCAAGATATTGAAACGAAAGAAATCCAGGGCGCATTTTTAGAAGATACTTCTATTGATGAAGCTTTAGACAGAGTCGCTGAAGGAATGAATAAAATCTTAGAAGAAGAAAACAATGAGTAATCATTTATGGACTTGCTTCTTCCCCTATTAGGGGGAAGAAGTGCTCCATACTTTTATGGAGGGAGAGGTAAACTTGAATTCTGCAATAGTTTCAAAGAAATCCAAAAGCAAGGCAAGAGTCAAGAATAAAAAGAAAAAGTTCAGCCGGGAAGCAATGTGGGCTTATCTGTTCATCGCGCCGACGTTCTTAGGCCTTGCTGTATTTTATATGTTTCCTGCCGTTGCATCTTTTGTCCTGTCGTTTACACGCTGGGATGGGATGACAGCACCTGTATTTGTTGGCTTGGAAAATGTGATTACATTGTTTCAGGATTCATCATTTATCCGTGCAATCATCAACACCGTTATATTCACCGCGATATCTGTACCACTATCAGCCGGTATTGCGACATGTATAGCTGTGATGCTCAACCAGAAGATTAAAGGAATGGTTTTTTACAGAACGTTGTATTTCCTGCCGGTTGTAACGATGCCAGTTGCTGTTGGTATGGTTTGGAAATGGCTTTACAATACGGATTATGGATTGATTAATTATGTTCTAGGAATATTCAATCTACCTCAGCCTTCCTGGCTGTTTGACCCGAATATAGCACTAATATCGGTAATTGTTGTCTATGTCTGGATGACTGTTGGAAATAATGTCATCTTGATCCTTGCCGGACTTCAAGGTGTTTCAAAATCATATTATGAAGCCGCTCAAATTGATGGTGCCTCCAAGCTAAGACAATTCTTCAGCATTACGTTGCCTTTGATAACGCCAACATTATTTTTCGTCTTTATTACGGGGATGATCAGTTCCCTGCAGGTGTTTGACCTTATCTTTATCATGATTGGTGACAGTACTGCGCTTCTCGAACCGTTGAGAACGGTTGTATACGCCGTTTACGAGTACGGTTTTGAATACTCGCAAATGGGGATGGCATCTGCGCAAGCCTTCATCCTGTTCTTAGCGATATTAGCAATCACCATCATTCAGTTTGTTTTTCAGAAGAAGTGGGTTCACTATGATGGGTAAAATAGGAAGTGATAAAAAGTGAAAATGAAACTAGGAAATCACATATTACTGATTGTCGGTGCTTTTATTATGATCGTACCGTTTCTATGGATGGTATTGACTTCACTCAAATCATTTACGGAAACGATGCAAGTGCCGCCGACAATTTGGCCGAACGAGCTTAAGTTTGAAAACTATCTTAATGTCTTTCAAAGTGTCGATTTTTTAAAGTACTACGTGAATACGATACTTTTAACTTTAGGACGGACACTGGCCCAATTATTTCTTTGCTCTCTCGCTGCATACGCTTTTGCGCGTCTGGAATTCCCGGGTAAAAATATCATTTTTATTTTAGTTTTATCTGTTTTAATGGTTCCGATGCAAGTTATTTTAATTCCGAACTATGGCATTTTGACACAGCTTGGATGGATTGATACTTTCTATGCGTTGATCGTTCCAGGAATGTTCAGTGCATTTGGTGTCTTTTTGCTTAGACAGTTCTTTATGGGAATTCCAAAAGAGATTGATGAAGCTGCCAAGATCGATGGTTGTTCTTTCTTCGGTATTTATTGGAGGGTGATTCTTCCTAATGCAACCCCTGCATTGATTGCATTAGGGATCTTTACAATCCTTTCGTCTTGGAATGACTTCTTATGGCCGCTGATCATGACAAGCTCAGAGGATATGCGGGTGTTGTCTGTCGGAATTGCTACATTCCAGGGACAATATTCAACGGACTATCCGTTGCTGATGGCTGGTGCAGTTATGTCTACTATTCCAATGCTTATCATGTTTATTCTCCTGCAAAAATATCTTGTGGCTGGTATCGCATTGCAGGGGGCTAGAAAGTAAAAAGATAAAATACTGCATATGTTTTAGGAGGAAATCAGGTGGAGGAATCAAGAGATTTAGCGATAGGTCTAGACTTGGGCGGGACGAAAATACATGCGGCCCTTATAACCAGGGATGGGGAAATACTAGGTGAATTTACGTGTCAGACATCAACAAATGAAAGCGACACGTCTGCCAACATTATTTATGCCGTAAACCGTGTACTTTCCGAAACTGCGGTCGATCGGAACAGAATAAAAGGCATTGGAGTGGCGACCGCCGGAGTGATCGATACCGAGAGAAACATCATCAAATTTGCGAATAATTTAGGGTTGGAAAACTTTCCGATTGGCGCAATTCTTGAAGAAAATTTCCAATTGCCGGTGAGGCTTGCGAATGATGCGAATGCAGCGGCGATAGGCGAATGGATGTGGGGTGCCGGAAAGGGGAAGCAAAATGTTATTTATATCACGGTGAGTACTGGTATTGGTTCAGGGATCATCAGTAACGGTAACTTGATTACAGGGTTGAAGGACAGTGCTGGAGAATTCGGGCATATTTCCATCTACCACGATGGGATCGTATGCGAATGTGGCAACAGGGGATGTTTGGAGAAATATGCTTCCGGCACTGCAATCAATATAAGAGCGAACGAGCTTCTCAAAAATGGTGAAACGAGCAGCTTGCTCTCTATTGTTAATAACGGAGCTGTCGTGATGAACACGGATATTGCCACGGCTGCACGTGAAGGTGATCCATTTTCCCTGCGTTTGCTCGAGGAAGCTGGCGAGCATCTCGGCACTGGGGTTATCAGTTTGATCCATTTATTCAATACAGAAGTGATTGTATTTGGCGGTGGTGTCATGAATATGTCTGAATTCATCTTGCCTTCCATTAAAAAGACTGTATTAAAGTATGGAATGGAAAATTTGGTAAATGAGGTTGAAATCAAAAAATCAGTGCTTGGTATCCATGCAGGTGTGATAGGGGCTTCATCTTTGTTCTTTTTAAATGAGACAAACAAAGAGGCAAGCAGCATGTTACAAAGGACTAATATTTAATAAGGAGAGTTGAACATGTTAAATGCGCTTATTATTGGAGCGGGTACAATGGGCGGTACCCATGCAGAAGCTTATGCGAAAATGGAAAACGTGAAACTGGCAGGAATCGTCGATATTAATTTGGCTAAGGCTCAAGGCTTGGCGGACAGATTAAATACGAAAGCATTTCAAACATACGAGGAAGCAGTAGAGCTAGACGAGATTGATGTCGTATCTATTTGCGTGCCGACTCCGTTCCACAAACAATATGTGATGAAGGTGGCAGATGACAAGAAACATGTCATTTGTGAAAAGCCTTTAGCGATATCACTTTCCGATGCGAGAGAAATGATTAATTATTGTAACGATAAGGGAGTAAAACTATTTGTCGGACATGTAGTAAGGTTTTTCCCGGAATATGTAAAAGCAAAGAAATTAGTTGATGAAGGAAAAGTCGGCAAGCCTGCAGTTGTACGCACGACTCGAGGCGGCGGTTTTCCAATCGCTTCCAATGATTGGTACTCTGATTTTGCCAGCAGTGGCGGGTTAGTTCTCGATATGATCATCCATGACTTTGATTACCTAAGATGGTGTTTCGGCGAGGTGAAGCGTGTCTATGCCAAAAGCACGAGAACAAGAGTTTTTGAGAAGTTTGAATATGCGTTGGTCACATTACGCTTTGAGAGTGGGGTCATCGCACATGTGGAGGGAACTTGGGCACATCAAGGGTTTTCTACAAAATTTGAAATAGCTGGCAAGGAAGGGATCATTGAATATGACAGTTCCAAGGTAACTCCAGTTGTCGCAAGCAGAAAAGAGACCGCTTCAAGTGAAGGTGTTGCGGTTCCGGAAAGTCCGATGAAGGACAACCCGTATTTCGCCGAACTCGAGCATTTCATTCATTGTATTCAGACGGATGCTGAACCGGTTGTAACTGCAGAAGATGCATATAAAGCAATGGAAATATCATTAGCTGCACTAGAATCGATTGAAACAGGAAAAGTTGTCGTTCTAGAAGACACTCAAGAAAAGGTGGGAGTCCAATGAAGGTAGGAATTATCAGTTTTGCTCATGGTCATGCGTACAGTTATGCGAATGCATTAACCGAATTGGATGGAGTGGAAATCCTTGGTATCGCTGATGAAAATGAAGAGCGGGGAAGAAAAGCTGCGGCAGAGTTCAACACGGAATACTATGCGGATTATGAGGATTTACTCAATCAGCCGATCGAAGCGGTAGTCATTACATCGGAGAATAGCAAACATTATGAACATGTCGTTGCAGCGGCGAAAAAAGGCAAGCATATCCTCTGTGAAAAACCATTGGCACATACGGCGGAAGCTGCTCAAGCCATCATTGATATATGCAAGGAGCATAATGTCATCTTACAGACTGCATTCCCGGTGCGATTCAGTACACCTGTTGTCGAAGCGAAGCGAATCATCGATAGCGGGGATTTAGGTAATATTGTTGCCATTAAGGCTACAAACCGCGGGACGAATCCTGGAGGTTGGTTCGTCGACCGAGAAAAGTCCGGCGGCGGAGCAGTCATTGATCATACCGTCCATGTAGTAGATATTATCCGCTGGTACACTGGTGCGGAAGTGAAAGAAGTGTACGCCGAGATAGGAAATTTAATTTCTGATTATGATATCGATGATTGCGGACAGCTGACAATGGAATTCGATAATAATATGTTCGCAACGCTCGACTGCAGTTGGTCAAGGAATGATGCCTATCCGACATGGGGTGATGTGATGCTGGAAATCGTCGGAACGAGAGGTACACTCTCGGTCGATGCATTCGGGCAAAAAACGAACCTTTATAATCGTGACGGTGCTCATTGGGATTTCTGGGGTGATGACATGGACAGAGGCTTAGTCGAAGATTTCATCTCAAGTGTACGTGAAGGCAAAAACCCTTCCATCACGGGAGAAGATGGGTTGAAAGCTCTGTCTGTAGCAATTGCTGCATACGAATCATCTAAGAAGCAGGTACCAGTCCAAGTAAATTAACGGAAAAGGAGGCCAATCAATCGGTCTCCTTCTTTGTTCAAGCATGAATCGATAAACTTATACTAATCTGAGGAGTGAATATCGTTATGTTAAAAGGGATTAATCAGTGGTGCTATCCAGCTGGAACTCCGCTTGAAAAAGTATTTGAATACAGTCGGGATGCGGGCTTTGATGCAGTTGAATTGAATGTGAACGAACCCGGGGATGTCGGTCTGACGATGGAAACAACAAAGGATGAAGCATTACAAATCGTCGAGCTTGCATCTTCCTATGGGTTAAAACTGAGAAGCATTTCCACAGCTTTATTATGGAAATTACCGCTATCACACCGAAGTGAAAGTGTCCGGGAGCAGGGAAGGCAAGTCGTAGAAAAACAATTGGAGTTGGCAGAAACGATGGGGATCGATACCGTTCTTGTCGTCCCTGGCGTAGTCGACGAAAATACATCCTATGAAGAGTGCTATGACCGCAGCAGGATCGAGTTGGAAAAACTAATTCCTCTTGCAGAAGAGTATCAAGTGAACATTGGCATTGAAAATGTTTGGAATAAGTTTTTGTTATCCCCATTGGAAATGGCGCGCTACATCGATGAATTTCAATCCGATTATGTCGGCGCCTATTTTGATGTCGGTAACGTGCTGCTTTTCGGCTACCCGGAACAATGGATCCGTATATTAGGTGAACGCATCAAGAAGGTGCATGTCAAAGATTTCAGCACAGCTGTCGGCAACATCAATGGGTTTGTTCCATTATTGGCAGGTGATGTGAATTGGCTGGAAGTTTACAAAGCGTTAGTGGAAATTGGATATGAAGATCCGATTACTGCTGAATTGACGCCATATCAAATAGATCCATTTTCGTTGGCTGATGAGACAGCGAACGATATGGAGCGGATATTAAAACTGGGCAAGGAATATTTGGAAAAAGGCGGGGTTGGAAGCGATGCAAACAGTTAAGGTAGGCTTTGTCGGTGTCGGCGGAATTGCTTCTATCCACTTGGCAAATATCGCAGCAAATGAACATGCGAATATCGTCGCCGTGTGCGACATTGTTGAAGAAAATGCAAGGTGTGCCGGTGAAAAATACGGAGCTGCTTCTTATACAAATGCAGATCTTATGCTCCAAGAGGAGGTTCTCGATGCACTTTTTATTTGCGTTCCTCCTTTTGCGCACGGAGATATCGAGGAAAAGGCGGCTAAGCTTGGCATCCATTTACTGGTGGAGAAGCCGATTGGTCTGGATCTCGCGACTGTCGAGAAGAAGCACAAGATCATCCAGGATGCAGGTGTGCTCTGTGCAACCGGGTATTGTTTACGATACCTTGATACGGTTGCAATCGCGAAGGAGTACCTCGCAGATAAAAAAATAGCCATGGTCCGTGGTCATTATCTCTCTGCCTTCGTACATACCCCATGGTACAGGGAAATGGAAAAATCAGGCGGCCAGCTTGTCGAACAAGCGACACATATCGTGGACATGATCCGTTACTTAGCCGGCGATATTACGAAGGTGCATGCAAATATGAATCTGCTTGTATCTGAAGAGATTCCAAATATTAATATTCCAGACGTTACATCTGTTAATTTCTTAATGGAATCCGGCGCTGTTGGACATCTTGATGCGTCCTTTACTCAGCCAGACCATCGGATGGGAATGGAATTGCTAGGAAATCAATTTCGGCTGAGCTTTGAAGGAGCGGAGTTGACAATAGTAGAGGCAGGTCATACCGTAATTTACCGTTCAAAGACGGATTATTATGCAAAACAGGCGGAAGACTTTATCGAAGCGATCCGGACGAATAATAAATCTTTAATCCTCTCAGACTATGAAAATGGAATGGAAACTTTGAGAGTCACGCTTGCAGCGAATGAATCGCATCAAACGAACAGGTTGTTGAGCTTGTAAAGGAAAGCAAAAGCCACGGATAAAATCCAACATATTTAATCAGCGTCATAGATTTTTAGAAGCGGGGTGAGATTGAGATGAAGATAAGCATTAGTATGTATAGTCTAAATACAACGGTTAAGAAGGAAGGATGGACAGTTGTTGACTTTATCGAATATGCCAAAGGTTTGTCACTGGATGGCGTGGAATTATTAGATATTTATTGGAAAAGCAAAGCCAAAGATCAGGAAATAATACAGGTTATAGAAGCAATACGGAACAATAATTTACAAGTTTCGGCCTATGATGTAACGAATAATTTTGTGAAAGAATCAAGCAAAGAACGTGCGCTGGAAGTTGCCAAAGTCGAAGAAGGCATTCGGATTGCGAAACAGTTGGGAACGAGCATTGTTAGAGTGTTTTGTGGTGATTTAC
This sequence comes from Oceanobacillus luteolus, assembly GCF_042678205.1. Taxonomy (NCBI): domain Bacteria; kingdom Bacillati; phylum Bacillota; class Bacilli; order Caryophanales; family Bacillaceae; genus Oceanobacillus; species Oceanobacillus luteolus. Next base: position 53,777 of record NZ_JBHUDE010000048.1, on the reverse strand, counting down.
ATGAAAATGTAACCTATGATGAAGGACAAGAATGGATTGTCGAAGGCTTAAAGAAAAGTGCAATACTGGCAGAGCAGGAGCAAATATACTTAGCAGTTGAAAATCATGGTCTACTAGCTGGAAAAAGTAGGCAAGTGGATGAGATCATTCGTAAAGTTGGCAGTCCGTACGTGAAATCGACCTTTGATGCAGGTAACTCTCTACTAGTTCACGAGAAACCACAGGATGCATTTGATCTATTAAAGAATGAAATCGTACATGTCCACTTCAAGGATTTCCGTGAAAAGAAACAGAGTGAACCTACAAGTGGATTTCGCTCTACTCTGGGAGTGGAATTAATCGGTACGGTTCCAGGGGATGGGCAGGTGGATTTACCTTATATTGTTGAGGGATTGAAAGAAATAAACTACGATGGATGGCTATCCATTGAATATGAAGGAATTAAAGATGATAAATCTTCTAATGAGAAAGCGGTTCAGCGGTTAAGGAGTTTATTGGGATAGCAAAGCCTCGCTTCGAGTTAACTAATGTAGATTAGAGAAAATCTACTAAGACACTATCCAAACAAGTAGTTTTTGTTCATATAATTGAATCGCCAGATTATCTAATAGAGAAAACTGAAATATATAAGGTGAATTCAATAATTGTAGATTGGACGTTAATCTAAAAATCTATTCAATTTTAAGGGTTATAGCCAGGACAGAGGTTGAGAGTGAAATAATAGGATATGATTATTTAGGCTAGAGCTTTTAGAGCTCTAGCCTGTTTTCGTGTATAATGAATCCAAAATTAAGGGAATTGTATCCAATATAATATGGATGTATATTGTTCCTTTTTATATAAATGCTGTAAATAAGCTGTTTTATATATTGTCAAAATTAACAAACAATGATATCATGATGAAAAATGTATCCAATTTAACGAGGAGTGGATGCGAGATAGTACATTCAAATAAAGATAAGTCAACCACAGTTAGTTATGTAGTAAAAGAAATAAGGCAAGAGATCTTGAAAGGTAACTTAAAAGAAGGAGAACGCTTGATTCAAGAAGAATGGGCAGAACGCTTAAATGTAAGCAGGATGCCTGTACGGGAAGCTTTTGCAAGGCTCCAGGAAGAACATTTGGTGGAAATTATTCCTCACAAGGGAACAATTGTAACCCCTATTAATCGGGATGATATCGAAGAGGTTTATCAAACTCGCGCATTATTGGAAGGGCTCGCAGTGAAAAAATCGCTGCCCTTTTTAACAGAGGATGATAAAGAAGAGTTACATAACATATTGATTCAAATGGAAGAGTTGGAGATTTCCGATGGGACGAATGAACAATATATCCAGTTGAATCGAGATTTTCATCACCTCCTTAGAAAAGGGTGTCCGTGGGGCAGACTTAAAAAAATCGTAGAAAATCTTGGTATTTCTCCGATAGCTCCTAGTCTACTGAAGGGTTATTATACGGAGGCGCAAAGGGAACACCGGAATATTTATGAAGCTGTTTTAAGAGGAGATCCTCATGAAGTAGAGGCGGCTGTGAAATATCATATTTTACGTACGAAAAATAATCTGATCAAGCAAATGGAACTTCTAAGTGAAGAGACAAAGAATAGTTGAGGGGTGTAGACAGTGTATGATTTTGCAATCGTAGGTGGGGGAATAGTTGGTTTGTCTACAGCGATGGCTCTATCCACGCGTTATCCAGATAGTAAAATTGCTGTTATCGAAAAGGAGTCCAGGCTCGCTGAACACCAAACCGGAAATAATAGTGGGGTGATCCACTCTGGCATCTATTATAAACCAGGAAGCTATAAAGCTCGTTTTGCACGTCGAGGAAGTCAATCGATGGTAGAGTTTTGCGAGACGCACGGAATTGATTATGATATCTGCGGTAAAGTTATCGTTGCAACGAGCGAAGAAGAGTTGCCGTTGCTTGATAATCTATATGAACGAGGATTACAAAATGAACTTGCCATTAAGAAAATAGGACCTGAAGAATTAAAAGAAATCGAACCTCATGTGGCTGGCCTTGCTGCTATCCAAGTTCCGCAAGCAGGGATTGTGAATTATAGACAAGTCAGTGAGAAATTCGCGGAGATTATCGAAGCGCATGGTGGTGTCATTCATTTAAATACAGAAGTAATGGAAATCCATGAAGAATCTGATCAAGTCATTATTGAAACGAATCAAGGTTCTTTCAAAGCAAACGTTGTCATCAATTGTGCTGGTTTACATAGTGATCGCGTGGCGAAAGCGGCAGGATATACAACCGATATGAAAATCATGCCGTTTCGAGGGGAATATTTCATGTTGAAACCAGAGAAGCGTTATCTGGTGAAAAACTTAATCTACCCTGTACCGAATCCAAAGTTTCCTTTCTTAGGTGTCCATTATACGCGTATGATTGATGGGAAAGTGGAAGCGGGCCCGAATGCCGTACTCAGTTTCAAACGCGAAGGATATAAAATGACCGATTTTAGTGCAAGGGATTTAGCGGAATCATTAACTTACCCAGGTTTATGGAAATTAGCAAGTAAATTTGTCAAAGAAGGACTCGATGAGTATGCACGTTCCTTTAGTAAGAAGCTGTTCACGAAGAGCCTTCAGAAGTTAATTCCTGAGATTCACGAAGATGATTTGGTTCGTGCACCTGCGGGAGTACGGGCGCAGGCGATCAATTCAGATGGAACACTAGTCGATGACTTCCAAATCATTATGGGGAAACGGACCGTACATGTCTGTAATGCACCATCTCCGGCAGCTACTGCGTCGATTGAGATTGGGAAGGAAATTGCGGATATGGTTGCTAAGAAATTTGAAGTGAAAGAGCCGGTATTAATATAAGCATAGATATTTGGTTAATATAAGTCCCTCCGAGGAGATGGTATTGGAAATCTTCTTGGAGGGAATTTTTTATATTCTTTCAGCAGAATTGAACGATAGTAAACTACATTTAAGTATGATAGAATCCATTAGAAACAGTAGATGAAAGGAATTTATTTCCTCTCAGTGAAACGATTTGAACGTAACATCCGTATAAAAATAAAAGGGAACATTCCAATGCGCTCCCATTATACACATACATTGGATGGTTAGAGAAAGTAATATTAGATAAAGGGGTAAAACAAAACATGGAATTTTTAGGGGTAATCATTATAGGCATCATATTTTATATCCTTCATCAAAAAGGGATTGTTCGGATAAGAAGTCTTACAAAAATCTTCTGGAAAGCGACTTATACGCCTAGTCGGTATAAAGTGTCCTATAAGAAATTTGATGGGGTGGAATACCATCGGTTCTTGGTGAAAAAAGGGAGCAAAGTTACTGTAACTTACGATGTTACGGTGGAGACGGGTTCGTTATTGGTTGAATTCTGGCGTACGACAAAGAAATCCTATTTCCGAAAAGAATTCACTGCGGACGAATCTGGTGCTTTTTGTTTTCGGGCTGACGATAGAATGTACACATTGAGGCTGGAAGGATTCCATACAAAGGGTGGATGTCGTGTGGAATTGGAAAAGGACTCGACTCCTTCCTAGATAAATGAGTGTGGAAGACTAATAATCTTTTAAATCGGTGGTGATAACATCAGGACGTTATCTTCTTATATCATATTTGTTGGTATTTTCGTTGTAGCGATAAATGGGCATTGGGTGATTGAACAGTATGATTTCGTGTCCATATATCCTAAGGCCACATACATTTCGTTTGGGATTGGGTGGGGCATGGTCCTCTGTTCATACATCATGAGTAGGTTATCAACTTACAAAGAGATTCCCAACCAAAAGGACAATAGGGACTTCATCAATAAATGGGAACGTCGAGGAGTATCTTATTGGGGGATCGTTATTGCGCTTGCAGTACTTGTTGGAGCAGCATTTTATAGCTGGCCGCTCGCTTTTAGGTTGTTTTTCATTTATATTTTTATCGGTATCGCATATATTGGTTTTCTCTATATAATGATGGGAGACAGAGTGGAGGAACCAGACGATTGGGATACGACGGGAAAAACGAAAAAACTCCTCGATTTGATAGACTATCGACGGCATCCCTTCAGTATTTCGTTAATCATGTATAGTCTTGTGATCATCAGTTTTCTGTTAAGCAAGCAGCTTGGTATTACGATGCATATGGAGGTGAGCGGCAATCCGAAATATGTCACTTCTCTTCCGGTCATGGCCTTTTTGACGTCAGGTTTGATGGTCGTCAGTAGCTACGTATATATCATCAACAACGGAGATATCTTTGGCATTCGTAAAGCCATACAAAACGAGAACAAACTGATGCTCATCCGTTTCCTTGAAATGTGCTGTTGTGGTTTAACACTCTTTATCTGGCTGGTGGAAGTGATTGAGGCTTTGGTTTAGCACTTCTAACATTGCCTACCAGGAAAAACTAGGACTGATGTTAAAATGTCTACAACAACAGTCCTAGCTAAATTTGATACCCCACTAACTATTAACCCAACTCTCTTTCCTTCTCTCAATCATATCCCGCACTACCACCGGATTCGTCCCACCCGTCACATTCCTGCTTTCTACAAAATGCTTCGGATCAATGATTGCCTCCCAATCACTTTCCTCTAGTTGAACATCTTTTAACCACTTATTTACTAATGATAGGGGGACATCATACAACTCTTTATTCATTTCACTTACTTTTGTCGCGACATTGCTGGCCTTACTGTGTGCTTCTCGAAAAGGTATGCCGTATTCACGTGCGAGTATATCTGCCAAGTCTGTGATCGTAATCATATTTTCCCGTGCTTGTTGATATGCTCTTGGTTTATCGAAGTCCAGTGTAAGAATCACAGCCCTCATAAGCCGTAAAACTCGTATTGCTTTTTGATATCCTGCATAAATATGCGGTTGCATATCATCTTCGGTGTCATTAATATCTCCAAACGGTGTGTTGTGGATCATATGAATAATGGCTAACCCTTCTGCAGCCGCACTGCTGGCGAGCGCACGGGAATGTTCAATCGAGACGGGGTTCCTTTTCTGTGGCATGATACTGCTGATTTGAATGTAGGCATCTGACACTTTGATCAAACCTACTTCTTTTGAAGCCATCCTCAAAAATTCTTGCAGCCATCTTCCCATGTTCGTCATGACGCTGATTAGCGCTTGTGCTGCTTCAATCAAATAGTCACCAGTTCCAATCGCGTCATATGAATTTTCTATTAAACCATCAAAGTCAAGCAGTTCGACCATTCGTTCCCGATTGATAGGAAAGCCTGTTGTCGTGATGGCTGCTGCTCCCATAGGGGACTGGTTCACAGTTTGATAGGCTTGCTTCAATCTCATGATGTCACGGCTTAAATTGTCATAGATTGCCACAAGATAATGTCCAAAAGTTGTCGGTTGGGCAGGTTGTGTATGGGTATGAGCTGGCATAATGGTTTCGGTATGCTGTTCGGCCTGTAGAAGAATTACTTTATTTAGCTGCTCGGCATCTTGTATTGCGCGTTTAATATAATCTCTCAGCACGATTCGATACATCGCTTCGCCCATATCGTTTCTGCTTTTTGCGATATGCATTTTCCCGGCCAACTCGTCACCGATATGCTCGCCAATTCTAGATTCAACGAGGAAGAATAAGTCTTCATATTGAGAAGAGTAGCTTATTTCACTAGTTTGTAGTGATTTCACTTCTTGAATTCCTTTTAAAATGATCTGGCATTCGTCATTTGTAAGTATTCCTTGTTCAGCGAGCATGGTGGTATGGGCTTCGTGAATTTTGAACATCGCTTCATATAAATGTTTCTTTTGATCCTCGAATACTGGCTTTAATAGTTCTTCCACGTATGTTTTACCGGGGAAACTAATACCATCTTTTAATTCGAATTCCTCTCGTATTGTTTTCATTTAACCACCCCATATGATTTATTTATGATCAATTCAGTTAGTTAGATTTACTTACTAAACATTCTATAGTAATACTTCTGATTGTAAAGTGTTATTGTTTAAATAGTTAATTAAATCGGAAAAATACAATTAAAATAAATATTACGTATTGTAAGCGTTGACAAATATATATTACCATATTATTATAAATTTAATTAATAAGTAAACTTTACTAACTATTAGTTACTTTCTGAATGGAAGGAGTGACAAACCATCACTATACGTAACATCTCGGTGCATGGTAATACAACCAAACAACTAAACAAAAGGAAGGTCTTGCATTATATACAAAATAACGAAGGCCATTCACGTTCTGATATTGCAAGTGCCTTGAAAATCAGTAAACCAACCGTCTCTAATATTGTGGATGAATTATTAGAGGAAGGCTGGATAAGAGAGAAAGAAAGTGAAAAAGCAAGCTCATCCGGGGGTAGGAAACCTTTTCAAATATCATTCAATGAAAATGCAACGTATATTGTTGGAATCGATATTGGAGGAACATCTGTTGAAATTGCAATTTTAAACCTATCGGGGGATGTCCTCGGTAAGACGAATTTAGATACGCAAGCAAATGTTGACAACGATTTGATTAAACAAATTGCAGATCGAGTACATCATTTGTTGGATGAAAGTGAATTTGAAATGAAACAGATCATGGGCGTTGGGATCGGAGTTCCTGGAATCACTGATGTGGATAATGGCATTGTCTTAGATGCCCCAACGGTGAATTGGCGCGATGTACCTTTAAAAGCAGAGATGGAGAAGCTGCTTCACTGTCCAGTATATGTCGATAATGATGTGAACGTAGCGGCATTAGGCGAGTGGTGGAAAGGTGCCGGTAAAACCGATGATAACTTCTTAATGATTACATTAGGCAGTGGTGTCGGATGCGGGCTCATTATTAATGGTGATTTATACCGTGGTGCAACCTATGCTGCTGGAGAGATAGGGTATATGGTGACCGACAAAAACGCAGCAGAAAAAGAATATGATCAAACATTTCCTGGATACGGCTTTCTGGATAGTCATGTTGGTGGCCCTTCGATTACAAAAAGAATGCTTCGTCACTTAGGTGAGGCGGAAGAGAAGACGGAGGAATGGTCAGCTGAGAAGATCTTTGAGATGGCAATGGATGGGGATGCAACGGCGAAGAAAGTCATTGAAGACTTTCTGTCTCACCTTTCTTATGGCTTGATTAATGTGATTACGATCATCAACCCGCAACAAGTTATTCTAGGTGGGGGAGTATCCAGATCATTGGATCATTTTTTACCACATATAATTGAAACAATCCAAAAGCACTTGCCAATACATACCAACATATCAGTCACGAAGGTGGAAGATGTTTCTTTAATAGGTGCAGGTTACTTATTGTTGAAAGAGCATGATTCAATTTTAAAAGTGTAGTCTCCATATGTATTAGAGTGACTTCGGTCCTTTAAAATAAAAATATTGGGGGTAATGGAGAATGAAAAAATGGTATCTTGGTTTATTGGGGATTTTACTTCTATTGTTACTTGCAGCCTGTTCTGGGGATGACGATGATGGCAGTTCAGAAACTGACGGTGCAGAAGGTACATCAGATGAGGCAACAGAAGGTGAAGATGGTGAAATCACACTAGAATATTGGCAGTACTCTTTTGATTCAAAAGTGAGCTTGATGGATGAATTGATTAAAGAATTTGAGGAAGCGAACCCAGGTATTAAGGTAAAACAAACGAATTTCCCTTATGATCAATACAATGAACAGGTAGCGGTACAAGTACCGGCAGGGAGAGGGCCTGATGTCATCAACTTGTTCTATGGTTGGGTACCTACCTATGTAGATGCGGGCTATTTACAGCCGTTACCACAGGATGCTTTCCCGCATGAAGAGATTGAGAGTGAATTTTTCCCATTAGTTGAAGCGACAAAAATGGATGGAGAGTATTGGACCATCCCAACTGCGGTAAGAACACTTGCATTATTCTATAATAAAGATTTATTTGAAGAAGCTGGATTGGATCCGGATTCACCACCAACTACTTGGGAAGAGTTAGAAGAATATGCAGTGAAACTAACGAAAGCGGATAGCAATGGTCGCTTGGAGCAATCAGGTATGGCTTGGGAGCCAGCGCAACAAGGTCACCAATGGCTGCGCGATGGTTTGACGAGGCAGGCAGGTGGCGAAGTTCTAAGTGAAGACCGTAAAGAAGTGATCTGGGGAGATGACCCTGCAGGATTGGAAGCATTTAAGTATTGGCTAAGTTTCCCTACTGATCTTGGTACATCTGAACAAGGATTCTACACGGATGACGTAACTGCTTTTGTTACTGAAAAAGCTGCGATGAACGTCGATGGATCCTTCCGCATTGGTACATTACAAAATGATGCGCCTGATTTGAATTATGCAGTCGCTCCTCTTCCTGGAAATGTGGAGCAATCAACGAATGCTTCTTTCTGGACGAATGGAATTACAGCAAAAGTGGAGGGTGAAAAACTTGATGCTGCGGTGAAATTCTTACAGTTCTTGACCAGTGATGAAGTGATGGAGAGATGGTTGGATGAAATCGGTGAGCTGCCGGCGAAAGAAGCGGTAGCGATGCAGGATAAATATGTGAATGACGAGATTTATGGTCCTTTCATTGAATCTCTACCTTACGCGAACGCGCATTTCTTTGTGGATGAGACGAAAGAACGTGAACTTGTCATCAATGCTGCAAATAAAGTGTTGATGGAAGGTGCCGACCCGGAAGATGCATTTAATGAGTTGGTTGAATCGACACAAGCACTTTACGACGAATATTGGGGAGATAAATAATACGTTTATAGGGGATCAAGGGTAGTCTACCTTGGTCCCTATCCATTAGAGGAGGTGCAAGATGGAACAACATTCTGTCTCACAAGAAAACCAAGGTAAAAAGACACCCCCGATTCAAAAGAAACCAGTAAAACAAAAGTTCTGGAAAAAGCTCAACTTTCAAAAATACTTATTTGTGTACGTCTGTTTATTACTTCCGCTTATTTTCTATCTAGGTATTCGTATTTTACCAACATTATTTACATTTAATGTAGGGTTTAGGGAATGGAACCTTCTATCAACGGAAGCCCAGCCATTTGTAGGATTTGATAATTATGCCACCCTTTTTAAAGATGAAGTTTTTATTAAAGCGATCGTTAATACTTTAATCTACATTGTCTTGGGGGTTACGGGGCAATTGGTGTTCGGAATGGTTGTTGCCCTATTGCTGCATAAGATCAATCGGTTTGTCGGATTCTTCAGGGTGATTTATTTTATTCCTTATGTAACGAGCATTGTGGCGATTAGCTGGGTCTTTCAATGGATATTGATGGGTAATGGGATCATCAACGATGTGTTAGTCAAACTAGGATTGCCGGCACAACCTTTCTTGAATTCACCAGATCAAGCCATCTACGTCATCATTGGTGCGATGATTTGGCAATCCATCGGTTTTCAAATGATTTTATTCTTAGCGGGATTAGAGAATATACCAGATTCGTTATATGAAGCAGCCGATATCGATGGTGCGAGTCCATGGCAAAAGTTCTGGAGAGTAACCTTCCCATTGCTGAACCCGACGATTGTATTCTCCGCTGTTATTGGAACGATTACATTTATTCAAGTTTCGTTTACTCAAGTCGTCAACATGAGTATGGACGGAAGTGGTGGGCCATTGAATTCAACGATTTCCGTTGTAGTTTACATTTATCAGCTTGCTTTCCGTCAGTTTGATATGGGACTTGCTTCAGCAGCTACGGTTATCCTATTCCTGTTTATTCTGGGCTTAACCATATTCCAAATGAAAGTCCTTACGAAGAAATTTGATTACTAGTGAAGGAGGTTGAAACAGTGAAAATCAGAAAACTCTTGCCATACTTACTCTTATTGCTTGGTTCTGTCATTATGCTCTTTCCGTTTGTTTGGATGGTTTCCACCTCTTTAAAAGCACCGATTGATATATTTAGTTTGGACATCATTCCTTCTAACCCGACGTTGGATAACTATCTTAAAATCTTAGAGGAAAGCCTGTTCCTCCGATGGTTCATAAATAGTCTGATCGTTGCGGTCATTACAACCATCAGCGTCTTGTTTTTTGATACTTTAGTAGGCTATATTATTGCTAAATTCCGGTTTATCGGCCGTACATTCATCTTTTTCCTGGTATTGAGTACATTAATGGTTCCGACGGAAATGTTGATTATCCCATGGTTTATGATGAGTTCGGAATTAGGTTGGACGGATACGTATTGGGCAATCTTATTCCCAGGGTTGATGACAGGTTTCGGAGTATTTTTAATGCGTCAGTTTATGGAACAAATTCCTGATGATCTTTTAAATGCTGCCCGAATTGACGGCATGAATGAATTCGCGATTTTCTTTAAAATTGCGGTGCCCCAAGTTTGGCCAGCCATCTCTGCCTTAGGAATTTTCACCTTTTTAAGTAACTGGAACGCATTTTTATGGCCGTTGATTGCCATTGAATCACCTGAGCTGCGGACGCTTCCGGTAGGCTTATCCTTCTTTTCATCAGGTGAAGCTGAATCACAATGGCATCTCATTATGACAGGGGCCACCATTTCAGTAGTACCGATCATACTGGTATTCATTCTCCTGCAACGACATATTATCAAAGGAATTACGTTGACTGGTATGAAGTAAAACTATACATTATAAGGAGCTCCTCTTATTTTTAAGTGGAGCTTTTTTAGTGTGTTGTAAAATAAAAAGGTCTCAACCCATTTATAGGGCTGAGACCTTTAAGATCGTTTCTTAATCGTTACTATAGCTGATCAGGTTCGTGAATATACGATATGCTCCAGGAACTTGACTATCCATTTGACGATAGAATACTAAATTTGTATACATGTACGTTCCTTCACCGTACTCAGCGAGTAGGATACCACTTGTAAATGGATCTTCATTCGGATCGGCCATGCTTACAAATGTTTCATAACGGTCATCCCATTCCATTGGGAAATAGAGTCCTCTTTCTTGTACCCAGTTATCCCAGTCGCTGTCTGTAATAACATTCGGGTAGTTGAACAGCTTATGTTCCGGCTGTAATAACGTTACATCAGCAGTTTCATCCGTTACACGCCAGCGGATGGATGGAGTTCCGATTTTTAATGAATATGGTGCAGTTGAATTTGTATCCCAATTATCGCCAGGTTTATGGTACTGCACGACATAATGACCACCATTTTCCACATATTCAAGTAGTCTATCATTATTTGCCACTAGATCCGGGCGGGATAGATAAGCTCTGATTCCTGTAACGATTGTATCGTACTGGGAGAGGTCGCCAGATGATAGGTCTTCTGCTGTAAGCTTATCTATATCCAAACCAGCATTGGTCAGATAATCTGCTACTTGATCAAAACCACTTTCGATATAACCGATCTTCAGGTTATCCTCGGTCAATAATTCAAACGCAATGGTATTTACGGTCGACGGATACAGATAGTAAGAATCTTTAATATGGTCGTAACTGATTTCCTGTACTGTTGTATTATAGAGTTTGCCATTTGATTCGGCGATCGCATCGAATGAGAAGTCACCATCTTCGATATCTGACGGAGGAGTGACTTCAAATGTAACCTCAGCTTCTTCGAATTGATGTGTAAATGAAACTTCAGCTTGTTCCGGACTGCTTGTCCATCCTTCAGGCAAATCTAGAGATACAACGCCTGCATTTTCACCTTTTACATAGTTTTTCACTTGAACCGTGATTGGAATATTGGATTGTACATTAGCAGTGTTGATTGTAACGTTTTTCGGATTTGGTGTAACACTCAATTCCGGCAATACTGCAACTGTATTATCCAAATCAATCAATTTATTTACAGTCGTTCCTTTTTCCTTGAACTCAATGACACCTTGCACTACTGGTTCACCGTATGGCTCAAAATATTCAGCATCGCGAGGAGCGGTGATTTCAAAGGTTACGGTTTTTGACTGGTTTGGTTTTAAGTGGCCGATTTGCTTTGCTTTAACTTGCTTCCAATCTTCTGGTAATGCTAGGGAAGCTTTGACATGTTTGATTGTTTCATTGCCTTCGTTCGTAACCTTCATTGTCACTGTCTCTTTCTGTCCTTGCGTCAACACATACGAGTCAAGGTTCGTTTCGACTGTTAAACTAGAGGTGACGAAACTCACTTCCTGTAATTGTTCTTCCTTGATTTGGAGTTTATGGAGCAAGTCATTTTTTAATTGCCCATCGATTTTAGCTTTGCCGACCATCTTGTTTAACTTTTCTACGTCCTTCAAGGCTTGTTGAGATACAGGTAGAATAGCTTCTCTATTTGGATATAAGTCGATGATCTCATCTAATTTCTCTTGTAATTTTCCAAGATGAACTTGTACATTTCTTGCAGGAATGATTTCTGCCCATTCATTAAAATCATATGGAACTCCCGCAAATAGTTCATCGGTTTCTTCACTTGGGTTGATTTGATTTATTAATTCTAGGTGGGTTTGTCTCGGTTCAACAGGAATATCTCTACCCATTCCTTGGCTTTTATGCATGTAGCGAGATTCCTCTCCAATTTGCGGATAGCTCATCCCGTAGATTGGATCATAATCGCCAATTTCTATGGAAAGGGTTGCTGATGCCGGAGACTCTGCTGGAAGGTATAGTTTCTTGATTTGCCAGACAGATAAACCTTGCTCTAAGTGTTCCGGGAACACAGAAGGATCTGCTGCATCTTCAAATGCTCTTTCTGACAAAATCGAAATTGTTCTATGGTGGCCGTGCTGACTGTCGACATTACGGAATGACGGCATCACGATATCTGGCTGATAGGTTCTAAGGAAGCGGATAAAACGTTCATAAGTAACTTCTTCATCCCAAAATTCTAACGTTTCATCTGGTGATTTAGAAAAACCGAAATCATAAATCGCATCAGAAGTAGTTTCACTTAGGTGATAAGCTTTTACTCCAGTTATTTTGGCCGCTTCGATCATTTCATTCGAGCGGATAATCCCTAGGCCATTCCCTAGTTCGGTTCCGATTTCATTTTGTCCACCTTCACCACGGTTAGCTATTAAACTTGCTGTTTTGACACCAAGCCCGCGGGATAAATAGGCTAGAAAATCACTTCGCTCATCATCTGGATGCGCCCCGGTGTTTAAGAAGGTGACAGTTGTACTCAACGGCTTAATGACATTCCAAAGTTCCACATCTGGCTCTTCTTGACCTTTGGCTAGTCCACTTAGCGGTAAAGTCGATAAGAGAAGAAGTAAGGCTATGAATAGATACAACGTCTTTTTCTTCAACATAGATTAATAAGCTCCTTCCATTATTTAATTAATAAAACAATCAACCTATCCTCCTTTTTATTCTGGTTGGTTAGTAAACTAAACTTACCAACTATTCAGAATTTTATAGTTGTATTTAAGTATATCATTTAGACATGCAGCCGTACATATAACGAAAGCCTTATTTTATAAGGTTTGTGGGGAAGGTGACAGGTGGTATGTCCTGTATATCTGTCTATTTTTGGTTAATTCCAACTGTTTTAACTACATCTCCAGAGGTCACTTGCTTAAAAAACTTATGTTATAATGACCGAGTGAGATTTTTTTAAAGAAATATTTCTTCATCTTTTCCCCTGTTTGTAACCATTCATTTGGTTAGATCCTTCCATTCATCTTGTGATCATCCAACGTAGAGAAAGGAGTTACAATATGGAATTTACTTTATGGGATGTACTTACAGATTTAGGTTTGTTGTCACTTCTACTTTTATTAGGAGTTGTTTTAAGGGCGAGGATTACTTTACTGCAACGCTCTTTTATGCCAGCAAGTATTATAGCCGGAATTTTAGGTTTGATTCTCGGTCCAAATGGGTTTGGAGTTATTCCTTTTTCTGATTTTATCGGAACTTATCCTAGTATTCTTATTGCGGTCGTTTTTGCATCGATCCCTTTGTCTTCGGAGAAATTCAAATGGCGTAATGTCATGGACAAGGTGGGAGGTTTCTGGTCTTATTCCCAAATCATTATGCTATTGATGTGGGGAGTAGGCTTGCTGTTTGCTTTGATTTTCCTCGTGCCGACATTTGATGTCCATTATGGATTTGGATTATTATTGGCAGCAGGATTTGTTGGAGGCCATGGTACTGCCGCAGCGATTGGAGATGCTTTCGCACAGCAAGGCTGGGAAGAAGCTACATCTCTAGCGATGACTTCAGCTACAATTGGTGCGATTGTTGCCATCGGAATAGGGTTATTATTAATTCGGTCTGCTGCGAATCATGGGCAAGCCAATTATATTAGCCGCTTTGAAGAGTTGCCAGAAGAATATCGAACAGGACTCTTACCAAAAGATAAGAGGACGTCGATGGGACAAGATACAGTCTCAAGCATTTCCATTGACCCACTCGTATTTCACTTGGCTCTCGTATTACTGATTGCAACTGGTGGTTACTATTTGAGCCAATTTGGTGAATGGCTATACCCAGAACTATCCATTCCAGCATTTTCATTAGCTTTCTTAGTCGGGCTTGTTTTTAGTCTATTCATCCAACGGGCAAAAGTAGAGCATTATATTGATAAAAATGTTGTTTCTAAAATAAGTGGAAGCGCTACCGATATACTAGTAGCATTTGGTATTGCGTCCATTAATCTGACGGTCGTGGCTGAAAACATTGTTCCCTTTGCGATCCTCATTATATTCGGGATCCTTTTTGCATACTTCTTCTATAAAGTGGTATCGAAGTATTACTTTAGAGAAAATTGGTTTGAAAAGGGTATCTTCACCTGGGGTTGGATAACTGGAGCTGTAGCAATGGCAATCGCCTTGCTTCGGATTGTCGACCCGAAAATGGAAAGTAAAACATTGGATGAGTATGGGCTAGCCTATATACCAATCGCACCTGTGGAAATCATGCTCATTACGTTTTCCCCGATGTTTATCTTGAATGGCCAGCACTGGTTATTTGTTGTGANCTTAATAGATGTTTGAGGGGATAAGAATATATGAAAACACCGGATCTGGAAGATCCGGTGTTTTTGGTAAAACAAACCTTTTTCCCTATTGAAGAGAGCCTGTCCCTTCTATAGTATTGTTTAAAGTGACTGGGAATTTTAACATTTTGAGGGGGAAAAATGGGATGAAAAAATGGTTCATGTTTGGTTTAACATTACTTATTAGTTTTACACTTATTGCTTGTGGTGCGGAAGAAACTACAACTACACTTTCAATGGAGCAAGCCGGTGTCACGATGGTAGTTACGCTTAAAGCAGAGGGAGACAGAGTAACGGAGCAAACTGCTGATAATGAAATTATGTATGATGCATTAGGTGTTAGTACTGCTGAAGAGGCAGAGGAATTCTTCGCCGGTTTTGTAGAAGGCTTTGATGAAACAGAAGGGGTTACACATAACATCGAATATCAAGAGGATAAAGTAGTTGAATCGTTAACGGTCGACTATGAGAAGGCTGATATTGATGAGGTTAGCCAATTAGCTGGATCACAGTATGAAGCCGAATCAGGTGATGAAATTAGTTTGGAACGAACGATTGAAATGTTGGAAGAACAAGGGTTTGAAATCGTAGAATAACTTATAAGAATAGAGAATTTGTGAGCACTCCAATTGGGGTGCTTTTTTAATGGATCATATTAAAATACAACTCCCCCAGAGATAATGGGGGAGTTGAACTTTTCTTATTGGACTTATTTATCTTCCCTGACCATCTTCAAGAACCCAGGGTTTTGGTGTGGTGCTTTAGTATCTCTGCTGAATTCTTCTTCAAGAATATCCCACCAGCCAAATTGCTCTAGATAGACCAAATCGAACAGCATGATTCCGTGTGTATTATTTTCCACTGCTCGGATTGCTTTTCTGAATTGTTCCGGGTTGCCCGAGTATTGGTTTAAATACAGGGATCCATAATTGAAGGTTGCATAATTGATGGCCTCCATTGCTAAATCAGCCGAACCTTCTACGCTGTACCAATATGGTAGGCCTAACGCATCCGATTCTTCGACCGTTACTTCAGGGTAGTAGTTTCCAGTCATAATGAAATCCAAGGTTTCTGCGTAACCGGTTGTATGATAATTTTCACTTGCCCAGTCATAGTCCCCTTGATACGTTCTGCTTGCCCAATTTACACCTTCACTATAGTACAGTGGATACCAGGAACCAACATAAGTTGTAAACAGGAGGTCATCGTCGATGGAGTGGACGAATTCCTCTGCCTTTTTAAAGAATGATTGGATATTATGTGCCCTAAATTCAATCCATTCTTTATATAAAGGACCTTCTACAATCTGTTGTGTTGTTCCTTCAAACTCAATTTGGAAGATGTCTTCTGGCCAATTTTGAACGGTTTGACCGATATACTCTTCAAATTTCTCTCGGCTTAAATCACTGAAATCTGCATATTGATTGGAATATCTAGCACGGTCCAGCACAATTCCATCTACTTCATAATTTGTAAGAATCTCTTCCATAATACTTAGTTCATAATCGATGACATCTTCACGGATTGGATTAACGAAAGTAGAGTAGGTTGGATATTCTTCTGCCGGAACAATTTTACTTTCTGTGTTCTCATAATCAATGGCTTGTCCAACTTCTAAATTATCCAATATCCATTGTCTAGCTGTTCCATGTCCTGATAACAATACGCCATTCTCTGGAATAGTTAGAGCAGGTCCGTTTGTTGATTGCCTGTCCTCGATTGCTGTAATCACTCCATCTGTGATTTGAACTTCAATACCCCAACGATTTGAAGGGGAGGCTTCATATTGATCTGGAGTGAAAAGGACTAAATGATTGGCTAATCTTTCCTTGTTTGTACTTGTGATTTCGAATGTTTCTCCGTTTTCTGCTTCTACTATTCTGCTAGCTTGGTAGAAATAGGACTGCCATTCTGGATGATCGAATGCTGGTCCATCTTGATAAGTGTTGTTTCCTTCCGAGAATACATTCACATTTGCCAATACTTCCAAACCAAGTTTTTTCGCTTCTTCCACCACAATACCTAAGAGGTCATAGCCCGCTTCATATCCGTCATAACCAGGAATAATCGATGTTCCGATATGCGGCGCAATTTCACTTTCATAAGCAACAAACCCGGTATAATTTTTCACGTCGACTACAATGGTATCAATATTAGCATTCGCCGTTTTTTGGACAATATCGCGAACTTTTTCAGGAGTATTCAAATATTCCATGTTCGCAGATAAATCATACCAGAGGATACGACCCTTCCAATTCTCGTTGTCTACCAAATTTGATAGAACTTTTTCGCGTCCTTTATCTGATGCAGCAAAGGTGAGGCCGGGTGTAGCAATTATCAATGTCAGGATTAAAAATAGGCTTAGCCATTTTTTCATTACGTTGTCCTCCTCATATAATTAATACGATTATGTATATTCGTGGTGTAGTGAAGTTTAAAGCTGGAAACAACCACCTCCCACAATAAATAAAACGCTTACATTGTTTGCTATTTATTGTAGCAATATAAGCAATTTAAAGGAATGCAACTTTTTTCCTGTTTTCGATATTTTTTGAAAATAATTTTTAAAGCAATGGATTTCTTAGTGGAAAGATGCTCCCTTGTCGATAAAAAATCTTAATGCCTCTTGTAAATCCTTTTTCCAAAAGACCCATTCATGTGATTCATCTTGCTCTCTATAACAAACGTCAGCTCCTTTACTCGCTAAAACATCCTGCAATTGGCGGTTTCTAGAAAGGATATATAACTTTTCGTTTGTAATAGGGGAGATGAATTCATCTTCCTTCAATCCAACTGTTTGATAGACTTTCCATGGATATCTTTTTTTCATACTTGCTAAATCAGTCAACCCTTGAAAGGAGGTTGCGGCAGATTGTAATAATAGATGTGTCCAAGACTCAGGCTCTTTGGCAGCGATATGAAGCGAAATATTCGCTGCCAAAGAGTCCCCTAATAAACCTCGCCTGCTGATCGTTGGAAGTTGATGTTCCACCAATGGGATGAGTTCGTCATACATGAAATGAATATAGTCCAGGAATAGTCTTCCTTGGTGATGGTAAGAATTCCATCTTTCCAGCGAGTCTCCAGGATGTATCAGAACCATCACTAGTTTTCTAGAAAGACTAGGAAAGGTTTGGATAAGCTCATCATAAACTTTTTCAATATTACCGATCTCAAGATAATCTTTACCATCTTGTACATAAAGCAAATAGACTTCATCTTCCAAGTTCGGTTGACTTACTATTTTGTACTCGATTTTTTTATTCAAAATGTTACTGGGGATTATATCTGTTTTCACGAATTACCCTCCTGCTAATTCCGTACCGTCGGGCCAATGAATTTGAACACCATTCTCCTGAAGTAATTTCTGATAGGATGTTAAGAGGTTGGCATCGGCTCTAACATCATGAACACCGACTTTGTTTGTTATGGCAAAGGAAACAAGATAGCCGACAGATTCACCTATATTCCATTCCGTAGGGTGCAGGCGATAACAGCCATTCGTTATATGTGTGGTCCCGATATTTTTGCATGCTGGTAATAAATTTTTCACTCTAATAGGCAGAAGAGCACCTAACGGGATTTCGTATGGGTAACTAGGAATATAGAAAGTTCGGTTGGAGTTGGTCGTATGATGCAAGTCAAGATGATAACTTCCGACACCTACACTGTCAGAATAGGTGCGAATTCCTTTTTCACCCCTCAGCTCTTTGCTGACGTCCATTTCTGTTATCGTTTGAACTGCTTTTATTCTTCTGGATTCACGAATGTATGGATATTTTGCCAGTCCATCTTCCGTATCTAATGCTTCATTATTTAATCTCAGTCCAGGGTAACCTTTCCCTCCGTCCAGGCGAGGGGCTTCTGTCTGGAGCCAATAGAGGAGGGACAGACTGAGCTGCCTTGCGTTCTCTAAGTTTTTCTTTCGTTCTGTTTCAGATACGTCAATAATTGGGCCTAGAAAATAATCATTCTGCGGCCAATTGATTAATGAAAGATCTCCATCATAGATTGGTTTTTCCAAGTTATTGAAATCAAGAACACGACGATATGTAAATAATGCGGGAATATCTTGGTCGTTAGGGAACATCGTGAATTCTCGTAATGTAGTTGTATCCTGTGAATTGACGGCATGCCAGCTCAATAATGGATAGTTAGAGTAACTTGGAACAAAATCCTTCCAGAAATCATACTGCTCAGGCTTTTCGATGGTGAAATCAGCTCCATCGATATAATCAACTGCAAAAACATGTGTGATGGCTTGCATATCCATTGGATCGGCTTCATCCAATGCATGCGGTTCTCCGGTATCATCTTTAGATTCAGCACCCGTCACATATTCCACCCCAGCCAAGGGAAGTACGTCTCCACATTCGGTCGCATCGATATAATAGCTGCCTGTCAACTGGATTTTTTCATGGCTATGAAGTTGGCGGACGGTAATCGATTGGACGACATCGTCTTTGACTTCTGCTTCTTCTGCAACGTAGTGATACTGAATCGTAAGTTTGCCGCCATTTACGTAAGGGGCAAGCATTTGTTCCAAGATGTGTAGAGCAACCTTTGGCTCATGTGCCAATCTTGTCACCCAGCCATTTCCCGGGTTGAGAAGGGGGTCTTCCATGGCGGTCTTGGTTAACGGATAATTTTGCTTGTAGTATTCACGAACTCGACGACGGAACTCGCGATAGGTTGCTGTAGAACCGAATTGTTCAATCCACTGGTGTTCATCGGGTGGGACGGCTTGACTCGTCAGCTGTCCACCAATCCAATC
Organism: Oceanobacillus luteolus; assembly: GCF_042678205.1. NCBI lineage: Bacteria > Bacillati > Bacillota > Bacilli > Caryophanales > Bacillaceae > Oceanobacillus > Oceanobacillus luteolus. Next base: position 34,137 of record NZ_JBHUDE010000048.1, on the reverse strand, counting down.
CGTTTCTTCGGTCATAATGACGGTTAACCCCATTTTTGCAGCTGATAATGCTGCCATGCATCCCCCAAGTCCTCCACCTATGACGATGACATCTGCATGTTGTTTACGCATTAGATTTCCTCCTTTTCAGCAACCGTCAGTGCAGAAGAGAATGATTTCGTAATCTGCTGCGGTCTTGTAATCGCGCCGCCAACTACAACGGACCAAGCACCAAGCTCTAACATCTTCTTTGCCATCTCTGGTGTGCTGATTCGTCCTTCCGCAATGATTGGAGTATTGTACTTGTTCACCAATGTCTCCACCAGGTCAAAGTCAGGTCCGGTAAGGGTAGGGGAGTAGTCGGTATATCCAGACAGCGTAGTTGAGAGAATATCGACGCCGCACTCAAGTGCATACGCTGCATCATCTTCATTCGAGATGTCACCCATTATCAGGGTAGAGCTATGTTGGTGAATGTATTGGACTAAATCTTTTAACTCCTCCCCATGAGGTCTTCTGCGGCGGGTCGCATCTAACGCGATGACCTCAGGTTCTGCTGTCAATAAGTCCTTAACTTCTTTTAAGGTAGGGGTGATGTATATCTCGCTATCCTCATAATCTTGTTTAATGATTGCGATGATCGGCAAGTCCGTTTCTTCTTTAATTGCAATAGAGTCAGAAACCGTATTACAACGTATTGCTTTAGCTCCGCCTGCTTTGGCTGCAAGAGCCATTTTCGCCATGATTCCTGAACCGTGTAAGGGCTCATCTTCCAATGCTTGGCATGATACGATGAGATTTTGTTTGATTTGTAGTAAGAAAGGATTCAAAGGATCAGCTCCTCACTTTATTTTGTACTTGTTTCCAATTCCAGTCCTATTTCAAACATCCGATTCCAAGGTGCAAAAGTAGAAACTTTCTCGATTTCCATTTGCGTAAAACTGTTTCTTATCTCTTCCTTGAAGCGTTGGTATAGCTCCTTGTTCCGTTCTTCGTTGACCAAATTTGCTTGGTCTTTTAAATCAAAATAATTCAAACCGTAGTTCGGTATGAAGTTCTCTGTCATTTCCATTCGGACTTCAGCTTGATAAAAATAGTCATCCAATAAATGATAGATGATATTTTCTTTTATCGATTTCACTGGGCCATTCCTGCCAATTACACCTTGGGCGATAGTAGTGCCAAGTGTGTTGCAATTAGTATTCCAACCTTTATAAGAAAGGAGTTTATCCAATAGAGATGCTCGATCAAGTAATCGGATCAATTCCAAATCTCCACCATTAGCATAAGCGGAGTCAGCGATGATGACTTGTTTTCCCTTTTCCAGATACTGTTTGATTTGATCTACGAAAAAGGGGAGATGACGGAAGCTGGAATAGGTTCGATCCTTATTTTTTTGCTCCCACGATTCCTGCATCACCTGGCCTGGGGTATTATAAGCAAGAATTAAATCAGCGGACTCTGCATGGTCAGCGATTTGACATCCTGCTGCGAGAATATGCGCCTTCATACTTTCTTGGAAAGGACGATCCTCATACATGGGGATGATTCCAGGTCCAGGAGTACTGCTCCAAATGGGAAAGATACTAGGCCTTTCATTTCTTACATCATTGAAGATACGGGAGAGCAATGTAGCTCCAACTTCATCCGCACCAGGGTAAATATGAACGTTATCGTACAACTGAAGTTCTTCCCGCATGTTGATTACGACTTTTTGATCTAATGCAGTATATCCATACTCTGCACTATCATCCTGGGGGATGGAGAGAAATGTAATGACCCCTTCATGGACTAATTCCAACACGTGTTGATTGATACGTAGATTGAAAGATCTCCGTTGTTCATAATCTTCTACATGGTCTTTGGGAAGCCGGGCTTTTATTGCTTTTAACTCTTGAGTCTCTTCTTCGGATATCCCGCTATTTTTGAGTTTGTCTTCTAAATATGCTTGTAAGAAAATATCTTTTCCCCATGCTTCATAATAATCTGGTTCTTCGTCACTCGAGCTGTATTTCGGTGTCCTCATGATTAAATTGGAAGCATAGATTGGGAGATTTGGATACGATTGACGAAGGGACCGAAGTCTATCTATCCACTTAGAAGCAGTTTCCCAACTTAAATCATGGATTCTAGATGGAAGTAATCCACCATAGATGAGCATATCTATGCTTAGTATAATCGCGTCAGCATGTATTGCTTCCTTATTCAGCCAGTTCCAAATGTCCTCATTATCTGCAGGAGTTTTTTTATACCCGAGCAATTCCCTCGGAACCGTACATAGCTCGATATCTTCTCCAGACTGAGCAATTCTTTCCACCACTGTCGTATTACATGGTCGCTCATCGATTGGGATATAAAGCACCTTCATGCTTTCACCTGCCCATTTTGTTCGATATCACGGATGATTTGATCGTCCTTCAGAGTCTGTAACTCTTTAAAAAACGTTTCGACCACATATAATGTGGAGATTTCATTGACGAAACTAATGACATGATCCAATTTGTCTTTCGATGGAATGAAAAACGAAGTACCTGCTTCTTTTGAAATTGGGGAATCTTTTTGACTTGTAATCCCGACGGTGAATGCTCCGTTTTGATTGGCAGCTTTCAGCATATGAAGTATCTCTTCGTTGTATCCTGATAAACTTACTCCAATCACAAGGGATTTTCGTTTCAATAGATTCTTTGACATATCCATCTGATATCTATCCGAGAAGACATCAACTGGGATGCCTAGTTTCAGTAGTTTATATTTCATCTGTTGCAGGATAGCGGTTACTTCTCCCGTTCCGTATAATAAAATCCGTTCAGCAGAAATGATTTCTTCGATTACAGGGGAGAAGTCATGCTGTTCATTTAATGTTTGGACTTCATTTAAGATGTTCGTATAGTTCCGTTTCACTTCGAGAAGGTTACTTGGGTCCTGAATGTCATGGAATCGGGTTCCCACTATTGCTTCTTTTGCCATCAAACGCAGTTTACTGTACGAGCCAATATCTAGTTTTTTGCAAAAGCGTGTAATCATGGATTCCGATACATTGATCTTTTCCGCCATTTCGGAGATGGTATGATTCGGTACATCGTCTAAATTCTGTGTAATGTATGTTGCAATCGTTGTTTCGCCTTTCGTTAATTTATGTTTATTCGAATCGATCAACGTAATAATTCGATTGAACGACTGCATGGATTCCTGTAATAGGAAGTGACGTAATGCACCAATCATCCCAGCGTCATTTAAGTTTCCTGCAATCTCGATTTTCGTCTTTTCTAAAATCGCCGGGATCAGATCAATTTCCAGCTGCTTCATGATCAGGGGATACAAGAAATCTTTTTGATACGTAATGCCTCCGCCGATTACAATCATCTCTGGATTCATGATATAAGCAATCGTAGCAATCCCTTTCGATAGGTAGTATACGAGTTTATCAATTTCTTTAAGACATACTTCGTCCCCATTTCTTGCTGCATCGAAAATCATCTTGCCGTTCAATTCGTCAACCGGAATTTCCTTGATCTTAGCTACGTTTTCTATCAAGGTTTTCGTAGAAGCCAGTTCTTGAAATTCTTTCCCGTCCATAGGGATATAGCCAATTTCTCCGCCGCTAAAGCTATGCCCGGTATGTAGCTTATTATCAATTACGTAGCTTCCGCCGATTCCTGTGCCAACCGTTAAACAGAACATACTTTTTGTGTTTTTACCTTTACCGATCCATGCCTCGGCAAGCCCGACGCTGTTCACATCGTTTTCGACCTCAACAGGTTTATTGAAATGTTTCTCTAATTCTTTTTTTATTGGCATTCCTGTATAATCAGGAATCAATTCGGAAGCGTACAATATTTCTCCCTTTTTGGAGTCGACCTGGCCAGCGGTACTAATGCATACTCCGCTTATCTCATAGGAGTCTAAGATTTGATCTCCAATCTTCATGACCTTTTGGAGTACTTCTTTTCCTCCTAAATGTGCCTCTGTTGGAGTTTCATTCTTTTCAAGGAATGTCCCTTTCTCCGTAATCACTCCATATTTGATTAACGTGCCTCCGATGTCAAACGTTATAAAATTTCTCATGTAACCTCTCCTCACCTACAGTTGTCATTATCCTTTTACAGCTCCGTCTGTAGCACCTTTGATGAAATACTTCTGCAGCCAAATGAAAATCATTAAACTAGGCAATGTAGTTAAAATGGAAGCTGCGCTTATTAGCTTGAGATTACCGCCATCAAAGTTTTGCGACATCTGTGCTAAACCAATGGATAACGTGTACATGGAGCTCTCTGTTGTATTGATCAACGGCCATAGATAATCCCCCCATGTAAAAGTAAACGTATAAATAGCCAATGAAATAATGGTAGGTTTCACTAATGGCATAGCAACCAATAACCAAACTTGAAATCGATTAGCTCCATCTAAATATGCTGACTCCTCCAGGTCCTTCGGTATATTTAAGAATGCTTGGCGCATGAAGTAAATTCCAAAAGCAGTAGCAATTTGTAAAATGGTTAAACCGATATGTGTGTTCCGTAATCCTAAATCACCTGCAATTTGGAATAGGGGAGCCATATACAATTGAAATGGCACTGTCATCGTTGAGATGATAATGGTCAATACAAGGGTTCTGCCTTTGAAATCAATACGAGCAAGTGCATAGCCAGCCAGACTGCTGAAAATAATATTTAGTGGGACGGCAATTGCGGTGACAATCACGGTATTCAATAGAAAAGTTCCGAGATTGGCTTTATTAAATGCGTCGATAAAATTCGTTATCGTTGGATCAGTTGGAAGCAGACCATCATAAATCCCTTGACCGGGAGATTTTAGAGCGATAAATGTCGTGTACAAAAATGGTCCTACTGTAACGACAGTGATTGCAATCATGACAAGATAAACTAATAGTTTCTTAACGATTCTCTTCCTCTTCAATGTATTCAACTCCTCTATGCACGTAAGTCATCTTCCCGCTGCCTTGTCAATCTCATCTGAATAAGCGAACCGAAAATAGCTAAAGCCAGTAAAACTATACCAGCAGCGGAGGCAATACTTACATCAAGGTTCATGAATTTATTGTATATGTACATCACTAGTGTAGTAGTTGCTCCTGCAGGTCCTCCGTTTGTCGTTAAGGCTATTTCTTCAAATACTTTTAAGCCATTCACGATTGTAAGAACGGATACTAATGTAATGGAAGGTACTAACATCGGCATCGTAATTTTCGTAAATTGCTGAAAAGTATTTGCACCATCAATGCTTGCTGCTTCATACATTTGGTTTGGAATCGATTGTAAGTTTGCTAGATACATAACCATGTAATAGCCAAGCCCTTTCCAAGCTGTAATGAACGCAACCGCAATTAGTGCAGTTGTAGAATTTGTCAAAAAGTTCATCCCTTGATCCAGCACGCCGATGGACACGAGGAAGTTCGAAATTGCGCCATTTTGGGAGTAGAGCATTTTCCACATGATGGCACCAACGACAATTGGAGTAACGACAGGTAGATAATATAGTACTCGAAACAAGCCGACGGTACGGAGCTTCTGATTGACTAAAGCTGCTAAAATCATCGGTAAAAAGATGTTCATTGGTAGAACGATAATAACGAACAGAATTGTATTGAGTAGGGCTTTCCAAAACATGTCATCGGCGAATATTTCTTTGAAATTGGCAAGGCCGACAAATTCACTCGTATTGGAGATAAGCTTGTAGTCCAATAGACTCCATCGAAATGCTTCTATAATGGGTAGTATTAGGAATGTCGCTATAATGATGATGGATGGCAATAAGAAAAGCCATGGAGTAAGTGCAGACATCAAATGTTTTTTAGAAGGACGTTTGTTCATTATATCCCCTCCTTAAATTATAGAGACTGTCTTAAGGAATCCCCTTAAAAGACAGTCTCCTTCTCTGACTATTAGTTAAAAGGTTATATCTATACCATGTTTCTCAAAGGAAGCATCCCATTTCTCAGCAATCTCATCCAATGCTTCTTGAGGTGTTAAATCTCCTTGCAGATTACGTACGTATGCCATTTTCACAATTTCATATAGTTCAGCTGTGTTTTCCATGATAGGAGTCAACACTTCAGCACGCTCCAATGACTTCGCTGCTTCAAGCATCCCTGTTGCTTTTGGTGAATCTCCAGGGTTCACAAAGTAATCATCCTGCAAAGATTCCTTAGTAGAAGGGAGTACCGTTCCGGCAACTTTGGCAAATTCCAACTGGTTCTCGGCATTTGTTACGAATTCAGCTAAAGCAACTGCTGCATCTGGGTTTGCTGTTTTTGCCGGAATAGAGAAGTTCATAACCGCCACGTTCATAGGTGCAGCTTCATCATTTAACGGCTGTGCAGCTTTGGAAACTTCATAAATATCTGGCGCTCCAGACTCCATTGGTCCTAAGAAAGTAACTCCACTTTCTGTTAAAGAAAGATTACCTGCCATGAACAGTTCTTGAGCGGTTGAGAAAGATCCTTCCGCATTTTCCTGTGGCATGATGCCTTCTTCATACATTTTTTGTGAAAGTGTGAAGAATTCTAAAATAGTTTCATTATCTTGTAAAACCGATTTACCATTTTCTACGAGTGGAGTTCCATTGGCTAATGTAACCATCTTTTCCATTACCGTATCGCCTTGGTTAATAATCTGGTAGAATGATGGCTTTCCAGTAGCTTCTGTAATTGATTTAGCAGTCTCATAAACTCCCTCGAATGTATTAGGTGTCTCGCTAATGCCAGCTTCTTCAAAATGATCGCCATTATACCAGCTTACAGTAGTTGTTAAGTACCAAGGTAATGCATAAAGACCATCCTCAAAATATCCTGACTGGAAAGGTCCTTCTAAAAATGAGTTCTTCACTTCATCACTTACTAAATCTTCCATATCGAGCAATCCACCTTGTGCTGCGATATTTACCATATAACGGGGAGCTAGATTGACTAGATCTGGAACATCATCCCCTGTAAGTGATGTAAGTACCTTTTGTTCTATTTCATTTTGTGGAATATCTTCAATAATGACATCTACATCCGGATGCATTTCTTCAAATTTTGCTTCAATATCAGCGAAGTAGCTATCAAATGGTTCACCTGCTAAAGAGGCTGTCCACATGGTTACTTCTCCAGATAATCCATCCGAAGAACCAGATACCGCAACGTCTTCATTATCTGCATTATCATCTCCGCTACAAGCAACTAATCCAATGGAGACAATGCCTCCAAGTAAACCTAGTAAAACCTTCTTCATACTATTTCATCCCCCTTTAATGAAAGTGCTTACAATTATCATCTTACATTAGGGTGAATAGTATTTCAAGATAAAATAAAAATAAATTTCAAATTATTTGGGTATGGGGAAATTATTTTTATTCCTGTGGTTTGGAAGTGGGATATATCTAACTTGTTGCCGAAAGAGGTAGATGTATTTCTTTAAATTTGGGGTATGATTGGTATTAGATAAAGAATAGAGGAGGGATTCCATGATTATCCGAGAGCAGGAAGAAAACTTTTTGATGATTCGCCAGCATGATCATGCCATCATTTCCGAACAAATGACGATGAAATTGAAGAAGGGATTTCTTCCGGATGACGATTGGCAACGTTCGGTGCTTTATGCGATAAAGATGCATGATTTCGGTTGGAGCAGCTTTGATGCTGAACCTTTATGGAATGATGAAAAACAAATTCCTTATAGTTTTATTGATTATCCGGACCAGATAAAAACCATTCTATATAAACATGGAATTGATGAGGTAGCAAAAGAAGATCCTTATGCAGGGTTGTTGTGCAGTAAACATTATGCAAACTTCCTTGCGCATGATCCTTCTCCTGAAGCCACTCGGTTTGTTATAAATGAAGAAAACAGACAAAAATCAATTCAAGAAGAATTTAGAGTAGATCATGAACTAGTAGCTTCCCACTTTGAACTGCTCCAATTCGCTGATAACCTTTCATTATTTCTTTGCTTAAACGAACCCGGGGCAGGGCAGGAAGAATTTCATTACTTTTTTAAAAAGGGGATTCCGTTTCCAAAACACGTAGAGGAACAATTTGGCGAAAGACTTCATTTAGAATGGATAGATAAGCATACTATTGGCAGTGAGAAATCTCCTTTCCAAGAAACTTTCACTGTTTCCATCCCGTTTAAAAAAGTATCCAAAGCTGAAATAGCTAAAAAAGGCATAAGGAAAAGTTATAATGAGGCGGTAGAAGAGATCTTTAGTGTGTATGTGAAAGGGGATTAGTAAGGTTTGTCATAATAGGAAGGGTTACGTAGCTGCACTTCACTTTTTTGATTAACAGTACTGAACATACTCATAAAAAAGACTTCATTAAGTCCAATGCTTAATGAAGTCTTTATGCTTTTAATTATTCCTCAACCAACACCCAATGTCCTGGTTTTACCTCTTTAAATTCACCGTGGTTTACATCATACTTTGGTACTTTTACTGCTTCTTGTTTTAATTTCTTCGATTCAATGGCCGGATCAGGTATTGGAACTGCTGATAATAACGATTTCGTATAAGGATGAATCGGATTGCTGTAAAGTTCCTCACTCTCAGCAAGTTCCACGAGCTTCCCGGCATTCATTACCGCGATTCGATCACTGATATGTTTGACCATAGATAAGTCATGAGCGATAAATAAATAAGTCAGACCAAGTTTCTCTTGTAAGTCCTTTAGTAGCTCTACAACCTGTGCTTGGATGGAAACATCAAGCGCAGATAGTGGTTCATCACAAACAATAAATTTAGGATTGACAGCCAACGCTCTAGCAATACCGATTCGTTGCCTCTGTCCACCGGAAAATTCATGCGGATAGCGCATCGCATGGGCTTTATCTAATCCAACTAACTCCAATAATTCTTCCACTCTTGCTTTTCGTTCAGCTTTTGTTTTATACAGTTTATGTACATCTAATGAATGCCCGATAATATCCATTACCTTCATTCTGGGATTAAGTGAAGCGTAGGGGTCTTGGAAGATAATCTGGATTTCTTTACGGATCTGTTTTACTTCCTTTTTCTTCAGTCGGTTGATTGCCATTCCTTTATATAATATTTCTCCATCTGTTTCCTTCTGCAGTTGTAACAATAATCTCCCTGTCGTTGATTTTCCAGATCCGGATTCGCCAACAAGTCCTAACGTTTCGCCCGGTTGGATGGAAAAGCTAATCGAGTTCACTGCCTTTAACGTCTGTCCGTTCCTGAGGGGGAATTCTTTCTTTAAATCTTTCACTTCCACAAGGGCTTGATTGGGATTAATATCTTCAGGCAGTAGGGATTCGTTTTTTGGCTGTTTCTTTTCATGTAGTCGTGGCAAGGCATTCAATAATTTTTGTGTGTAAGGATGCTGCGGCGAAGAGAATATTTTTTCGGTTGTATTTCTCTCGACGATTTCCCCTTCTTTCATTACAATTACGCGGTCACACATGCCTGCGACAACACCTAAGTCATGCGTAATTAAAATAATGGATGTCCCGAATTGTTTTTGCATTTTTTTCATCAATCGGAGGATTTGTGCTTGGATGGTTACATCCAGCGCGGTTGTCGGTTCATCCGCGATGAGCAGTTTAGGTTGGCAAGCTACGGCCATTGCAATCATGGCGCGTTGCCTCATTCCTCCAGAGAACTCATGCGGATATTGATTATATCGTTCCGCTGCATTGTTGATCCCGACGAGTTTCAACATCTCAATTGTTCTCTCTTTCGCAGCTTGGGTACTGAGTTGCTGATGCTTCATCAACATTTCGTCGATTTGCTTCCCGACTTTGATTGTAGGATTCAGGGAAGTCATCGGATCTTGGAAGATCATACTAATCTCTTTCCCGCGAATGGCTTCCATTTGTTTATCGTTAAAAGTGGAAATCATTTTTCCTGAAAATTCTATGCTCCCGTCTGTCATCATTGAAGGGGGAGATGGTAGTAACCGCATAATCGACCGTGCGGTTACACTTTTACCTGAACCGGACTCGCCAACAATCCCAAGTGTTTCGCCTTTTTTTATGTCAAAGCTGACTCCCTTTACAGCTTCAAATACTTCCTGATTTGAGATAAAGGAAACGTGTAAATTATCTACTTGTAAAAGATTCTCCATTGTAAATCCTCTTTTTCTATTATGCTAATTTCTTCTCATTGACTTCCGTCTCAATAGATTCTATACTGTTTTATTACATAGTATACTAAATTCATAGGATTAATCAACTTAAGGAGTGGAGGTGAGATTTTGCCATCCCAGACAACGAAATCGATGGTCTCAACTGGAGGAAAGCTGGAGAAAAGCTATCGTCATATAAGTGAAAGTTCTATGCAAACGATTTGGTTGGTTATCTTAGGATTACCTGTGCATATCGTCAGTTGGATTTATTATAAAATTAATTTCCGGCATACAACGTACCAAAAGCAACTTCATAAACAGATTCAAATGATACGACACTCTCCAAAATATGAGGAACTTTTGGAACGGTATAGAAAGCAATACCGCAGTAAAAAGGAATATTTCAACGAACCAATTCTTGAAGATGAAATGGAGCAGTTGGCGACGCAACTCAGTGATGAGCAGGTATTGAAATTAGCAAAGGCTGAATTGGCTAATCAAAATATGGAAGAAATGAATTATCACCGTTTCTTTCAAGATTGCTTACAAAACAAGTTATTCCTGGTTTTGAGTTTTATTCCGGGAATATTCATGTATCTCTACTTGCTTATTTATTCCAATCCTTTTATTCGATACATAGCAGAACGAATCGTAATGACCATTTTTGTAATTGTTTCTGTGACGATCTTTGTATTCACGATGTTATATTTCTCACCGACGGACCCGGCGGCAAATATCCTCGGGGAAGCAGCAACAATGGAACAACGTGAGGAGTTCAACCGCCAATACGGTTTGGATCAACCATATCATGTCCAGTTATGGCATGCAGTAAAAGGCATCCTATCATTTGATTTAGGATATTCGTATACAGGAAATGAAGATGTCATGACAAGCATTGCGAATAGATTCCCAATTACATTGATCATCGCTCTTTGGTCACTGTTGATGGCAATTGTGATTGCTATACCGATTGGGATGATTTCTGCAGCAAGAATGAATACGTTTTGGGATTATACGCTCATGTTCATTGCTTTAATCGGCTTGTCGATTCCGAACTTTTGGCAAGGGCTTATCTTTATTTTAAACTTCTCCATCAATTGGGGGATACTGCCAGCAACCTATTCGCCAAGTAACTGGCTATCGATCATCATGCCCGTCATTGTCCTCGGGACTGGACTAACAGCATCGATCGCCCGGATGACACGCTCTTCGATTCTCGAAGTCATCAATGAAGATTACATCATCACAGCTAAAGCTAAAGGGTTAAAGCCTGGGCCAATATTTGTTAATCATGCGTTACGAAACGCAATGATTCCCATCATTACGTTGGTTGGTCTCCAATTTGGCGGAATGCTTGGCGGTGCCGCGGTGACGGAGAAAGTGTTTAATATTAGTGGAATAGGGAGTTATATCGTCGATAAACAATTTATCCCAGATATCCCTGCTGTATTAGGAGGGGTTGTCTATATTGCCATCGTTATCTCCCTGGTGAACTTACTTGTTGATATTTTATATGCTTTACTAAATCCGAGGATTCGTTCACAAATGAAAAACGTATAATTGAGGTGAATCACGTGTCGACACAACAAGTATTTGCATTAAAACAGTCTGAGGAGTATAAGCAGGCTCAATTCACCTTTGTTATTTCAATTGCATTAATGGTTATTTTCTTATTCAATGTTTATGATTTTTCAGAGGATACTTGGAGTATGGGTTGGGGCATTTTTAGTCTCGCTTATCTTTTAATATCTGTCTTGCAAGGTATTATTACTTATTGTATAAAAAGGGATTTACTGACAGAAGGAACGATTCAAAAGCGGTCCAGGATCCTTGGTGCAATCCAATTGCCAAGTATACTAGTTGGAAATGTCTTTTCGACTGCTTTTGCTTTTCGCATGTTACGACGTAAGCCTTCGATTGAATATACGCTTAGCTATTTCATGTTGATTGCACAGTTTCTAATTGTCGGTGTGTCTTTATTCAATGTATTTAAACCTTATGTATCGGATAAGTTCATGATGACCATGACGGTCCTGACCTTATTCCTGATTATGGATATCGTTCTGGTGCTGTATTTTAATCGAAACGATGTAGTGCATCAAAAGAATAATAAGCTGAAATGGCTTGGTATTGCATTATTTCTAAGGGGTGTCACTGGTAACCTATTTGGCTTCATCTTAGGATATAGTTTGTTGGTCAAGTCCACGAATCGAGATGCATCAGCTGTAGATAAATGGAATAAACTTTGGAATAAGATTACAAGAAACTTTACAGCCATGCTCGGTCTCTTGTTTGTTATTTTTACATTCGCTATTTCCGTTGCCAGCATCGGTACGTTCGTCTATTCCTTTGCTTCTGAAAATAACTATGAAGCGATGCTTTTGGAGCCTAGTTTAATGCATCCTTTTGGTACAGATAACTTTGGACGTGATGTGTTTTCCCGGATTATTTACGGGGCACGCATTTCACTCATTGTCGGTGTAGTAACCACTATCATCCCATTCGTCATAGGTGGAGGATTGGGTGCGGTAGCCGGCTACTTTAGTAAGTCGCTGGACAATGTCATCATGCGTATTCTTGATGTTCTTTACGCAATTCCTGGTATATTACTCGCGATTGCGATTATCGCAGCGTTTGGTTCCAGCACAACAAATTTGATCATTGCATTAAGTGTCGGTTCGATACCAACCTATGCACGTACGATGCGTGCCAATGTGATGATGGTCTCCAATTTGGAGTATGTCGAAGCGGCAAAAGCACTTGGGGAATCAGAGTGGAAAATTCTCTTTCAGCATGTGGTCCCTAATTCCCTGGCACCGATGATCGTCAAAGCTACCTTTACGATCGGTGGTGCAATTATTGCAACGAGCAGTTTAAGTTTCCTGGGGTTAGGTGTGGAACCGCATGTACCTGAATGGGGGAATGTCCTGAGAGTTGGAAGCGAGTACCTTGAAACTCATCCATATTTGGCGATCTTCCCAGGTATAGCGATTATATTATTGGTGCTTTCTTTTAACTTCTTTGGGGATGGTTTAAGAGACTCGCTCGATCCAAAAATGGATTGATGAAGAGAATAAACATTAGTCTAAGACTATGTTAATAAAATGGGGGTATACAGAGTTGAAAAAACGAATAGTTTTATTAATGGCGTTCATTGCTTTAGTATTAGCCGGCTGTTTAAATACAGAATCTGATGTGAAAGAGGACGATTCCTCTACAGATTCAACTAGTGAGACAGCAGAAGACAAAGGAACAGGTACAGCATCTGCTCCTACAATTGAAATTTTAGGGATGAGTACTAGCGAAGATGATTTGAATATTCTACGTGACCAACTCACTAAAAATGGTTTTAACGTAGAACTGAATATCCAACCGGATTATGGTAGCTTTACATCCCAAAAAGAAGCGGGCAACTATGATTTAGCTTTAAACAGCTGGACGACAGTAACAGGTAACCCTGACTATGCCGTTCGTTCCTTGTTTACATCTGATGGTGATAACAGCTTGTTTGCGGATGAAAAAGCAGACGAATTAGTCAATAAAGCCAGCACACAATTACAAGATGAGTACACAGAGACTTATAAAGAATTAGAACAACATGTCGTTTTCGACCAAGCATATATCGTGCCGCTTTATGTTTCTTATAAAGCTCAGGCCGTGAATCATGAAGTCATTGATGAATCAACGGTCCGTCTACCGAAATCAAGAGCAGCAGTCTGGGAGGATTATGACTTTGTTGATGAATCAAAACGTGATTCAGAACCTTTAATTCTTCAACAAGCGATCGGCGCGTTGACTTCACTTGATCCAATTAAAGGAAATGATGGTTCCATCAATACGTTAAACACGAATATGTATGTTCGTTTAGTGAATTTAACGGATGATGACCAAGTAGTTTCTGACGGTTCCTTATCTTTAAACCATGCGATTGCAGAAGGTAACGAAGATTATTATTTCTTATTGCGTGATGATATTAATTTTGCGGCGGTAGAAGACATGGAAGCAGTTGATACTGGCGAACGTGTTGGTGCGGAAGATGTAGTATTCTCATTAGAACGTGCTAAAGATAAAGATTCAGTACCGGATCACCGCACATACAGCTTGCATGAAAGTATGAAGGAAATCTCGATTGTCAGCGATTTAAGTGAATTAGACACAGCAGCTACAGACGGTGGAACAGTACGTGAAAAGCTTGAAGAAGGAATTGAAAATGAAATTACGGAATTGGTAACAGATAAGACGCAAGCAGATAATGATTCTGGAGTATACCAAGTTGTTAAAGTAACTACAGAAAATCCATTCCCACAAGTGCTAAACTATTTAGCGCATCAATCAGCAGGAATCGTTTCTAAAGACCAAGTGGAAAGCATCAATACGTATGATGTAGAAGATTACGATGTGAATACGGATATTGCCTATGGCGACCAAAGAACAGTAACCGAGGGTAACAGCTATGATAATACGCTATACGCAAGCGGTCCTTACATCATGACGCATAAAAACGATTATGAAGCACATTTTGTGAAAAACCCAGCTTACATGCCTGGTACAGAAAAAGAACCGAAGATCTCCGAAGTCATCGTGAAGTTTATCCAAGATCCAGATAGCGCACTTTCAGCTTTGCGTAACGGGGAAATCCATATATTAAACGGAGTTCCTGAAACGAAATATGATATCGTCGAGGAAGACGACAAACTTACATTGCAACAAAATGAAAGTAACGGAGTCTCCTATCTAGCATTTAATATGGATAATCGTGAGGTTTCTTCAAGTGTGCCATTACGTCAGGCCGTACTTTATTCTGTTAACCAAGAAGAAATCATCAGTTTCTATCAAGGTAATAAAATGAATGCAGTATCAACAGTAACACCATTAGTTGATACAGGGCTATCATTGGAAGCAGATAGTGAGAAAGTGAAAGAGCTTTTGAGTGAGTATGAGGGTAACTAGGTAGATTATGAGAAATGGATGATGATAGATAATAAAAAAGTCATGTGTGGTGAGCTTTTCTTTCACACATGGCTTTTTTTAAAATTATTACTTTTGATACGCAGTTTTTTAATAATTAATTTCTGGCTTTCTCATCGTATTTGAAATTCCAATATTATTCAGCAAAACATCCCTAAACTTAAACAAAAAACAACGTTAACTTGACTACTTAAATATATCTAATGAATGGTATTTTGATTACAATACAGTAAATTATCAAAAATTATGTTATTATTTTAATTCAATAGGCTCAACCTTAATAAATTTCTAAATACAACATAATAATCTTACATAACAAAAGGAGCTGACCAATATGAAAATCGCAGTCTACCAAATGGAACTCGTCCCAGGTTCTCCAGAGGAAAACCGTGAGAAGGTTAGTCGTTGGGTTGAAACACAAATGCAGGAGGATGCGCCGGACATTATCGTTTTACCAGAAATGTGGACGACATCGTATGTGCTTGAACAGCTTGATGCAACTGCTGATGAATCTTCAGAACCGACTCAATCTTACCTGAGTGATTTGGCCAAAAAACATCAAATTAATATTGTTGGTGGTTCGATTGCCAATAAGGTGAATGGAAATATTTATAACACGAGTCTTATTTTTAACCGAAACGGTGAACTTGTTTATAAATATAATAAGATCCATCTTGTCCCGATGTTGAATGAACCAGCATATCTGACGGGCGGGGAAGAAAAGGTGGAAACATTTGAATTGGATGGGGTCCGCATGGGTGTCATCATCTGTTATGACCTCCGTTTTCCTGAGTTGGCTCGGAAGCTGGCACTGGATGGAGCGCAAGTTTTATTTGTCGTTGCAGAGTGGCCAAAGCCTCGAACAAATCATTGGGTTAGTCTGCAAATTGCTCGAGCGATTGAAAACCAGATGTATGTCGTATCATCGAATAATGTTGGTACGTTAGATGGTGTTGAATATACAGGAGCTTCGTTAATCGTTGATCCATGGGGAGAGGTCGTCGCAAAGGGTTCTGAAAATAAAGAAGAAACCATAAAGGGAAGCCTCAATCCAGAGAGAGTAGTAGAAGTAAGAAAAAATGTCCCTGTTTTTGCTAGTCGGGTTCCAGATTTATATTAATACTAAATTGAATGAGAAAAGAAGGTTATTACTATGGAATTTTCAAATCGTTTAAAAAGTTTGCCTACCCAATTCTTTGCAACTCTTGTAGAAAAGGTGAATAAAGCAGAGGCTGAAGGAAGAGATGTCATCAAATTGGGGCAGGGTAACCCAGATCAGCCGACACCGGATCACATTGTGAAGGCATTACAGCAATCTGCAGCAGATCCACAAACACATAAATACTCTCCATTCCGCGGAACAGCTGAACTCAAACAAGCTGCGGCGGATTTTTATAAACGGGAATACAATGTGGATATTGACCCGGAGACAGAAGTGGCGATTTTGTTTGGAACGAAAATCGGGTTAGTGGAATTGCCGCTTGCGCTAATGAATGAAGGGGAATTAATGTTGCTGCCTGATCCTGGTTATCCTGACTACTTATCTGGCGTAGGACTCGCAGACGTCCGCTTTGATGTCATGCCATTAGTTCGTGAAAATGGATTTTTACCGGATTATGATAAGCTTAGCCCGGAACAATTGGAAGAAGCGAAACTCCTTTATTTGAATTACCCCAACAACCCGACTGGTGCGACTGCTTCAAAGGAATTTTTTGAAGAAACAGTGAAGTTGGGTAAAGAACATGGGATTGGAATTGTGCATGACTTTGCTTATGGAGCAATTGGTTTCGATGGGAAGAAGCCGGTGAGCTTCCTTGAGGCAGACGGAGCAAAAGATACGGGAATCGAACTGTATACTTTATCGAAGACGTATAATATGGCAGGCTGGCGTATCGGATTTGCAGTCGGCAACGCTGAAATGATTGAAGCTATCAATCTATTGCAGGATCACTTGTTTGTCAGTATGTTCCCAGCTATACAGCATGCGGCGGCGGTCGCTCTTACAGAAGATCAAACTTGTGTCGATGAATTGGTTCAGCTTTATGAAGGGCGCAGAAATGCGTTGATTGCAGAATGTAAGCGGATTGGATGGGACGTTGAAGCTCCACAAGGCTCCTTCTTTGCTTGGCTTCCTGTTCCAAAAGGCTTTACGAGCGAGGAATTCGCCGATTTTCTATTGGAAAAAGCAGATGTTGCGGTTGCTGCAGGAAAAGGCTTTGGTTCATTTGGAGAAGGCTATGTCCGTATTGGCCTGCTCGTGGATGAAGAGCGCCTGAAAGAAGCCGTTCAACGAATTGAAAAGTTGAATATTTTCATTAAAGACGAAAATTATCAGAAATATAGTTGACTGAAACGAAATAATAATGTAGATTATATTAATACAATCTAATAATTTAATCTCTTATCAAGAGAAGCTGAGGGACCTGGCCCGATGAAGCTCGGCAACCTTTTTATGGCAACCATAAAAAAAGGTGCTACATCCAGCAAAACGTTATGTTTTGGAAGATAAGAGGGGAATTCTACATAATGAGCCTCTCTTTCTTTCGTTGAAAGAGAGGCTGTTTTTATACCATCAAATGAAAATCAGAGGAGGAAATAAAATGAGAAAGTTAGGTTCTGTATTCATTGTACTTTTACTTGCTAGTTTGCTAGTTGCTTGTGGTGAGGAGGAGACTGGCGATGCTGCGATAGATGAGAAAAATATTGTTGTTGGTGTTACTTCTGGTCCTCAGGAAGAGATTGCGGAAGTTGCTGCAGAGGTTGCTGCTGAAGAATTTGGGCTTGAAGTTGAATTGAAAGTATTCTCCGACTATGTCCTGCCAAATACGGCTTTATCTGAAGGTGATTTGGATTTGAACAGTTATCAGCATGGACCTTTCCTCGACCAGTTTAACGAAGACCATGGCACAGATTTAGTACCAGTTGGTAAAACAATCTTAAACCCGATGGGGATTTACTCAGAAACTTATGAGAGTATCGAGGACCTGCCGGATGGTGCAAAATTTGGTCTACCTAACGATCCGACAAATGGAGGACGTGCATTATTCATTTTAGAAGAAGCTGGAGTCATTACACTGGAAGAAGGTAAAGCAGAAACGGCTTCCATCCATGATGTGGTGGATAATCCCAAAAACCTTGAATTCATCGAGTTGGATGCTGCGCAAATTCCAAAGCAGCTCAGTGAAGTCGATGTGGCCGCCATCAATACGAACTTTGCATTAGAAGCCGGCATCAGCCCGAAAGAAGATTCGATTTTACTCGAGTCAACGAATTCTCCTTATGTGAACTACATCGTTGTAAGGGCTGAAAATGAGGACGACCCGACCGTTGAAAAATTCGTCCAAGCCTATCAATCAGATAAAGTGAAAACATTTATTGAAGAAGAATTTCAAGGTTCTATCATTCCAAGTTGGGATGAATAATCAAGAAGTAAGGATAGGAAAAAGAATGTTGCTCGGAAGCAGCATTCTTTTTCAGAAAGGAATGAACTTAAAATGATTAAATTAGAAAACGTCAAGAAAGTCTTTCCCTCAAAAAATGGGAATGTAACTGCTGTAAATAACGTAAACCTCCATGTTAAAAAAGGAGAAATACATGGTGTAATTGGTTACAGTGGAGCGGGGAAAAGTACTTTAATCCGCCTTATCAATCTACTGGAAAAGCCGGATAGCGGAAAAGTGCTCATCAATGGAACAGATCTCACTACCCTGTCACCAGAAAACCTACGTCAAACCCGACAAAAAGTTGGTATGATATTCCAACACTTCAATCTCATGAAAACGGCAACCGTTTATGATAATGTCGCTATTCCATTAAAGCTTCTTGGATATGATAAGCAAGAAGTCGAAAAACGGGTTGAAAAATATTTAAAGATCGTCGAACTATCCGACAAACATCATAGCTACCCCTCTCAATTATCTGGTGGACAAAAACAACGGGTCGCAATCGCAAGAGCATTATCACAAGAACCAGACGTCCTGCTAAGTGACGAAGCGACGAGTGCACTGGATCCTGAAACGACCAACTCAATTTTGGATCTGCTATTAAAAATCAACAAAGAGTTGGGTATTACCATTTTACTTATTACACATGAGATGAGCGTCATTCAGAAAATCTGTGATTATGTATACGTGCTAGAAAAAGGAGAAATCATTGAACAGGGATCTAGTATCGACCTATTCACTAATCCAGATCGACCAACGACAAAGAAATTCTTGGATACAATATCTCAGCGTAAATTATCAACTTCCCTTGTTGATCAATTGAAGCTCGAAGGTACGGTAACAAGACTTACATTTATCGGTGAAAACACGGGTCAACCATTGCTTGCCCATGTCAGTCAAAAATTTGGTGTTGTACCGAATATTTTAACGGCAAATATTATGGAATTAAAAAATGGCATTATTGGAAACTTAGTCGTTCATCTTGTTGGTGAACAAGATAAGATAAGCGCCTCCTTACAATTCTTAAATGATCAAGGCGTTCGAACTGAAGAAGTGGAGGGAGAATAAAATGGAAGAATTCATTCAAGAATGGTTGCCAATTATTGGCCAAGCTGTTGTAGAAACATTTCAAATGGTAGGTATCTCGTTGTTTTTCTCAATTTTAATCGGAATTCCTTTAGGGATACTTATTGTACTGACAAGACCTGGTGAAGCGTTAGAAAATAAAGTAGTCTATCAAATCCTGAATCTACTAATTAATATTGTCCGTTCGATTCCATTCATCATTCTATTATTCTTTATTTTACCGTTCACGAAACTGGTGGTTGGAACAACGATAGGAGTCAAGGGAGTTATCGTGCCGCTTGTCGTCTATACAGCTCCTTATATCGCTCGTTTAATGGAAACCTCGTTGTTGGAAGTGGACAAAGGCATTATCGAAGCGTACCGCGCAATGGGGATTAAAACAAGGCAGATCATTTGGCACGTTATGCTCCGTGAAGCAAGACCAGGAATCATCTTAGGTTTGACGATTGCGACGATTGGCTTGATTGGTGCTACCGCGATGGCCGGTCTAGTTGGAGCAGGTGGACTCGGAGACCTTGCTTACCGTTTTGGACATTTACGATATGAAGTGGATGTCATGTATGCAACTGTATTTATTCTAATTATCCTTGTTCAAGGAATACAATCTCTTGGAAATCGCATTGCAGCTAAATTGAAGAAGGAATAACAGGAGGATCTACATGACAGATAAATTATATGTTGAGAGGGATGGTGCAATTGCCTCCATCATCATCAACCGTCCGGAAAAAAAGAATTGTTTCTCGCTCGCGATGTTTCAGCGACTTGAGGATTTGCTCGATGAACTTCAAAGGGATGACTCGGTAAAACTGCTTATCGTTCGTGGTGTCGACGAAACAGCTTTCTCAGCGGGAGCAGATATCACCGAATTTCTGGAAGTTCGTCTACACGCAGAAAAGGCTAAAGCATATAACGACTTTGCGCTCGGGGCAATTGAAAAGCTGTATCGATTTCCTCGCCCGACGATTGCGATGATCCAAACACTCGCAATTGGCGGTGGCCTCGAACTTGCGAATGCATGTGATTTCAGATTCGCAACTTCAGGCAGTAAGGTTGGAATTACTTCTGCGAACATTGGAATTGTTTATAACTTATCCAGTACGAAACGACTATACAATTTAATTGGACCGTCTAAAACGAAAGAAATGCTCTATACGGCAAAACTCATCTCGGCGGAAGAAGGACAGAAAATCGGTTTAATCGATTATGTTTGTGAACCTGAAGAAATTGAGAATGAAGTTGATGCGTTTGCTAGACGGATACTTACAAAATCTCCAG
Source organism: Oceanobacillus luteolus (assembly GCF_042678205.1). Lineage (NCBI taxonomy): Bacteria > Bacillati > Bacillota > Bacilli > Caryophanales > Bacillaceae > Oceanobacillus > Oceanobacillus luteolus. The sequence goes on along the minus strand of NZ_JBHUDE010000048.1, from coordinate 13,305 downwards.
TTGCCAACTCTGGTATTAAACAAGTCATACAGGCAATTATCGATGGAGAAAATACAGAAACCGAAGCCCTTTCCAATATGATACTAGAATCATACAGTTCGGATGATTATTTGGAAGGGATCCAAGCTTTCATGGAGAAAAGAAAACCAATTTTTTTGAAGGAAGAGTGATTAATCGTGACAACAACCAAACCAAGTGATTCATTCTTAGAAAATATTGTATCAGGTGCTTCCTTCCCTTTCGGTCCAGAGGAACTGGAAGCAGAAGCTAAAAAGAAGATGTCAAAAGAGGCTTTCGGCTTTACACGCTCAGGAGCCGGTGGAGAAGAAACGTTAAAAAACAACGTAGCTTCTTTCGCAAACTACTCGATTGTTCCGCAGTATTTAAAGGATGTATCTCAGGTGGATACGAGCATTGAATTGTTTGGCCATAAATATCAGCATCCATTCTTATTAGCACCGGTTGGTATGTTGAAGATCACCCACGAGGACGGGGAGATTGCCGTTGCGAAAGCTGCTGCCAAACATCATGTTCCGTTTATACAAAGCACCACCTCCAGTTACTCCATTGAGGATGTAACCGAAGCTTCTGGGACAAGTCCAAAATGGTTTCAACTATACTGGTCGAATAATGAAAACATATCTTACAGTATGGTGAAACGTGCGGAAAAAGCAGGTTACCAAGCGATTGTTTTAACGATTGATACGTTTATGTTTGGTTGGCGTGAAGAAGATATGCGAAATCACTTTTCTCCGTTAAGAGAAGGGTATGGAACAGGAAATTATCTAACAGATGATGTATTTTTAGCAACGTTACCTAACGTCGACAAAGAGTCTGTTGTTCAAGGAATTCTAGAAAATATTTACCATCCGACGCTCAACTGGAAACATGTTGCTGAACTGAGGAAATGGACCGACCTTCCTATTCTATTAAAAGGTATTTTACATCCGGAAGATGCCCGTCGAGCAATTGAAAGTGGAGCGGATGGTATTGTCGTCTCCAACCATGGAGGCCGTCAATTGGATGGAGCCGTTTCTAGTATTGATATCCTTCCGAGCATTACTGAGGTAGTGGATGGAAAGATTCCTGTCTTACTTGATAGCGGGATTCGCCGTGGATCAGATGTTGTCAAAGCACTTGCACTTGGAGCGGATGCAATATTACTAGGAAGACCTTTTGTATATGGACTAGCGATCGACGGACAAAAAGGTGTAGAAAAAGTAATTGAAAACTTCATTCAGGAAACAAAAGTATCTCTAGCGCTATCTGGAGCTATCAAAGTGAAGGATGCTCGCGATATATATATTGTAAAGCGATAAGTGAAAGAGGGAAGGTGGATGCATCATGATGAAACAAGCGCTGGAAGGTATGAAAGTAGTGGACCTCTCTCAAGTATTGGCAGGACCATATTGCACCATGGTATTAGGTGACATGGGAGCCGATGTCATTAAAGTGGAGAAATATCCGATTGGTGATGACACACGTTCTATGGGACCCTATATCGATGAGGAAAGCTATATGTATATGATGGTGAACCGGAATAAACGAGGCGTCTGTCTTAACCTTAAAGAAGAAGCTGGTTTACGTGTATTATATGATCTGGTCAAAGATGCAGATGTTTTTGTAGAGAACTACCGTCCTGGTACAACGAAAAAACTGGGAATCGATTATGACACATTAAAAGAAATCAACCCGAATTTGATCTACTGTTCCATTTCTGGTTACGGGCAAACAGGTCCCTATAGTAAAAAAGGTGGCTTTGACATCATGGCCCAAGGGCTTTCCGGAATGATTGATATGACGGGTGATAAAGAAGGAAAGCCAGCGAAAGTCGGAATTGCAATACATGACATTGCTGCAGCGCAAACTGCGATTCAATCCATCCTTTCAGCTTATATCCACCGCCTTAAAGGTGGAGAAGGCCAGTACATTGACATATCACTTGTTGATGCTGGGCTCGCTTGGACGGTGTGGGAAGCTGCTGCTTACTTCGGTAAAGGTGAAGTTCCGAAGCGAAATGGAACAGCGCACCGTGTTTCAGCACCATATCAAGGTTTTAAAACGAAAGATGGATTTATCCTGATTGGAGCAGGTAACCAGAAACTTTGGGAGAAACTATGTCTTTATGTCTTAAAGAAACCGGAATGGATAAAGGACCAACGTTTCCTGACAAACAGCATACGGGCAGAAAATGTCGCAGAACTGGAAGCTGAAATGGAACAAGTCCTCACAAAGGAATCCAGTGACTATTGGCTGCAACTATTAGATCAATACGGAATTCCGTCTGGACCAATTTTGTCCTATGATGAAGCGTTGAATAATGAACAGATTCAATCACGCGATATGATCTTGGAATACGAACATCCCGTTGGCGGCTTGATGAAGACTCTCGGATTCCCTGCTAAGTTTTCTGAGACACCAGGAAAACTAACGAAGCCGGCACCACTACTTGGACAGCATAATAAAGAAGTGTTGACAGAGCTTGGATATGCGGTTGAAGAGGTGGAAAGGTTCGTTGATGAGGGTGTGCTTCACGGTAGAAATGATTTAGTGGATGCAACCGGACGTTAGGTTGCTGTCGAAATGTTGAATGTAAAGTTTTCTCAAAAAGACGGTAAGGAGAATTCAAAATGACAACAGCAATTGTTAAAGGTGCACCTGGTCACTACAGAATTGGGGAAGGCGTCTTAAAAGAATTGGATGTGCTCCTTTCCGAATTAGACGTAAAGAAGATAGCGATTATTAGTGGTAGGAAAGCATGGGCTGAGGCTTCTCCGTATTTACCAGAAACGCTTTCTAACCATTCCAATATTACATTTGTCGATGGGCCTTGTACTTTAGAAGTGGTTGCAGAACTGTCCAAGAAATATGAAGCGGAAGCAGTAGATGCTGTCATTGGTATTGGTGGTGGAACAACATTAGATATTGCTAAGGCTACTGCTGTTGAAGCCCGAATCAAGTCGGTGCTCATTCCAACTATTGCAGCTACTTGTGCAGCATGGACTCCGCTAAGTGTCTTTTATCATGTGGATGGCACCCATTCCCATTATACGGAATTTCCTGTAGCGAATACGCTTGTACTTATTGAACCAGAAATCATTGCTCAAGCACCATTGAAATATTTGAAAGCAGGAATTGGGGATACGCTGGCAAAGTACTACGAAGCTGATGCTTTAGTCAGAGCTTTTTATAGGGATAAGGAACATCCTGTCTGGCTGCAGATATCCCAGTTTACGGCAACGCAGTGTAGAGATGTTTTACTGGACGATGGAAAGGATGCCCTCGAAGCAGTTTCAAAAAATGAGGTTACAGATGCACTCGTTCGTGTAATTGAAACGATTATTATGGCTGGCGGTATGGTCGGTGGATTTGGTGAAAAGGCAGGCAGGATTGCCGGTGCACATTCGATCCATAATGGCTTGACCGAGGCCCCAGATGTGAAGGGGATATTACATGGAGAGATTGTATCTTATGGTGTATTAGTTCAACTTGCTTTGGAAGGTAAAGAGGAAGAGCTACATAAGCTGCTTGCATTTTATGAGGAATGGGAATTTCCTACTTCATTGAAGCATTTATCGATTGATCCAGAAGATGAAGAACTTCTAGGGCGGATCATTAAAAAGATACTGTTACCTCAAGAATCGATTCATTTAATGGAAGAAGAAATTAACGAGGATAAGCTTTTATCTGCAATTCATTCAGTGGAAGCAAAAAATAAAATAAACAATTAGAAAGAAGGATAAAACATGAAGAAGTTATTATTAACAGCAATTCTAGCAAGTATTGTAGCATTATTGGCTGCATGTGGCGGGTCGGATGAAGCGGAAGAAGGTCTTTTAGAAGATGGAAAGCTTAAAGTTGGAGTGACAGCAGGTCCTCATGAAGAAATCTTAGAAAAAGTATCTGAGCTTGCAGAAGAAGAAGGACTAGAAATTGAAATTGTTTCTTTTAGTGACTATGTCATGCCGAATGTCAGCTTGTCTGAAGGTGAGCTTGATTTAAACAGTTTCCAAACTGAGCCGTTTTTCGACCATATGAATGAAGAACGTGATTTAGGATTAATTAAAGTGGCGGATACCGTTACATTCCCAATGGGTATTTACTCAGAGAAAATAACAGATCTTTCCGAGCTTGAAGACGGTGCACAAATCGCACTGCCAGGTGACCCGACAAACAGTGGCCGTGCTTTACTATTATTTGAACAAGCTGGTTTAATCAAATTGGAAGAAGGACTTGGCGTTAATGCTACAGTAAATGATATTGTAGAGAACCCAAACAACTATGAATTTATTGAACTGGATTCCGCACAAATTCCACGTCAATTAGGTGAAGTGGATATCGCTGCAATCAACTCGAACTTTGCAATGGATTCAGGACTTAGCCCTAAAGATGACTCCATCTTTATTGAGCAAGATTCTACATTTGTAAACTTGATCGCTGTTCGTGAAGAGAATAAAGATGATGAAGCATTAAAACAATTTATCGAAATCTACCAATCTGATGAAGTGAAAACATTCGTTGAAGAAAGCTTCTCAGGTTCTGTTGTTCCTGGTTGGTAAGATAGAATATACAAAGAGGCTGGCATGATGTTGCCAGCCTTTTTGTTATCAGGGGTGGCGGAATTTCAAGAGAAAAGTAATGCTTTGAAGCTAGGATGGTAACCAATCCTGTGGTTATGGTGCGAATTACGGCTGAGATGGTGTGCTTTTTTGCAAGAGGCGTGTGAATTCGAACGGGGTAGGTGCGTATTTATGCCGTTGGCGTGTGAATTTGAACGTGGTTGGTGCGTATTTATGGGGGTAGCGTGCGAATTTGAACGAGAATGGTGCGAATTCCTGCATATGGGGTGCGAATTTATTTATGACCAAAAGATATAGGGACCTGTGTTTTACTGGATTGCGGATCACCATACGCTGGAACAGAGATGAAGTAATAGTAAAACCTCCTCAATAATTTAGATTGCATGAAACAGTATATCTAATTATTGAGGAGGTTTTCTTATGATTTATTTATCTCTGAATTATGGAGCGGGTAATCTAGTTAATATGGACGAGAAAATCACATGGTCTATCAGTTAAATCTTCACACAAATCTGCTCAAAGCAAAGGGAGTTATATCCAAATCAGTATCTTTATCTATCATCATCTGACTCAGAATCTCTCCGATAACACTTCCGAATTTGAATCCGTGACCTGAGAATCCACTTGCTACGAAGATATTGCTGTAGTTTGGTAGTCTATCGATGATGAAATCTCCATCAGGCGTCATATTATATGTACATACCTTGCCTATATTATGTGGTCCTAAAGATGAAAAGTGTTTCTCGGCAAAATCAGTTACATCGCTTTGATCTGCAGGATGTTGCCCGAACTTATCCAGAGATTTTAAAGGATCTACTGGCATTCCGCCATCATGCCTTCCAATTTTAAATCCGGATTTCTCGATACTTGGAAAGCCGTAGTATGTCTGATTCCCGTCGTCAAAAGTCCATGCAGGAAAAACTGCAGCGTTGTAAATTTCTTCATTCGTTTGAAACCAGGAAAACGTCTTTCGAAGCGGTGTTAATGGGAGTTCTAATCCTAACAGTGATAATACATGATTCGTTCCTTTGCCTGCTGTAATTAATAATTGATTTCCATTTATTTTCTTTCCATCAAGGCGAACCTCTACTTTAGAATCATTCACAATCATTTTCTCGATTTTCGCGTTGCTCAACAATATTGCGCCATATTTTAAAGAGAGTTCTCGATAAGCTCGTATGGCTTCTTCACTTAATAGTACACCAGAGGTCTTTTCAAAACAGCCTACTAAATTCTTTTCCAGTTTAAATCCGGGCCATCTGTTATTTACTTCTTCAGCTGACAAAACTTCCACTGGTAGGTTAAAAGTATCTGCAGTTGTGATGACGTTTTTCAAAAAAGCAGAATCTTTTGTTCCGATATTTAACACACCGGTATTATAGAAAATTTTTCTATCAACTTCTTGTTCTAATTCCCCCCATAATTCACTCGCACGCAGAGCCATAGAAACATAATGCGATCCTTCCCCGTATGCATGCCTGATAATCCGAGTTTCTCCATGGTTTGATCCTTCCGTGTGCGGTGGATCATAGGCATCAATGAGGGCAACCCGCTTTCCTCTTTTCGATAAAAAATACCCCGCTGCCATTCCAGCAGTGCCAGCACCAACTATCACTACATCAAAGTCCATGTATTTTACCTCCCAATCATCAGTTTAAAAAGATAAAAGAAAACCACCCTACGCCGTCACAAGCAAAAAGGTGGTCCTCAACATAATAACTAAATTTTGACAACCCCTGCCCTGACGGTAGAGGTTGCAGAGAGAAGTGTTGATGCACTTCTCTCTTTGTCTATATCCATTGTACAGTATTTCATTTCTTATTTCCATTGGGCACGAATCAGTGAAAGCAGCGTGATAATGCCGTTATTTACTTAACCAAGCTGATAGGAAATCAAATAAGATATCGTAAATCCAATCAACATGATAATCGAAAATATGAAGTCCTGCTTTTGTATAGAGAATTGTCGATAGAAACTTCGACTTTTATCCCCAGTGAATCCTTTCGATTCCATTGCCATGGCAGTTCGCTCCGCTTTGCGTATCGCGCTGGCAAGGAGGGGAATCAGGTAACGCTTGTAATTTTGCCATTTCTCCCGCATTGTCTTTGCTTGATTTACGCCACGGATACGATGGGCATCGTGGATGATCATTAACTCATCCTTCAGCATCGGTAAGAACCGGTAGCCAGCAAGAACGCCGTAAGCAATCCTTGGTGGCAGCTTTAATTGCTGCATCATGCTAAGGATAAAGTGGACGATGTTCGTGGTGAACACAAACATAAGCGATAGGGCGGCAACATTCAGTACACGCAGTGAGAGTGCGAGCGCTGTAAGTACGGATTCCTTTGGTAAACTCGTGCCGAATAAGCTAATCGTATCGCTCGGATTATTTGGTGTATCCGCAAAGGCAATTGATGTCCAAAGCATGCCAAGCGCAAAGATGATAAACGGCGTAAAATAAAGAAGATACTTTTTCAAACTCACACCACCAAAAAGGAATGTGACAACAAAAGTCCAAATTAAGAATAAGAGTGGTGTAACCGGTTCGAAAATCGTTGCAAGAAATATAATGAACACGATGATCGTCACTGCCTTATAGCTTGGATTAAGTCGTTGTAAGAACATCGTTTACTTCCTCTTCATATATATTTTTTAATTGGACGGCGACTGGTAGGGTAAGCTGCCAAGCTTCCAATTTTTCTGGATCACTCTTCCATAATTCGCTTGGTGAACAGTCCTCAACGACTCTACCGTCCTTCATGATAATGACTCGAGTCGCATAGTCATGGATCAGATCCATATCATGTGTGATCATGATAAGTGTCGCACCGGTCTGATGCTTTTTGTGTAATAGTTTCATAAGCTCTTGATTAGAGTGAGCATCTTGACCAAAGGTCGGCTCATCGAGCAGGAGCAGGGACTGATTGTCAATAAGCATCGTGGCAACGCTCAGTCTGCGCTTTTGCCCTTGGCTAAGTGTAAATGGATGTGCATGTTTCAACTTCAGCAGCCCGCAAGTATCAAGAATTTCTTCCACTTTTTCTTGAACTTGGCTCGGTCGCATATCTTTCCACTGAAGACTGAAGGCGACTTCATCATAAACCGTGTTTGTAATGAATTGGTGCTCCGGATTTTGAAAAACATAGCCAATTTCTTGTCGCAGCATGGATTCCTTCCATTGTTTGATTGGTTTTCCATGAACCAATAGATTTCCAGTGGTTGGTTGCCTTAGTCCCGCAAGCATTCTGGAGAGCGAGGTTTTTCCACTTCCATTGGCTCCTACGATTGCAACAAACTCACCTTGATGGAAAGTAAGTGAAATATTATGGAGAATTTCATGCTTGTTGACCGTCCATGAGATATCTTTCGCTTCCAGCAGGGGAACAGTATTGCTTTCAGTTTTAATAGGCTGATCGATTTCTCTATCTGCCAACAAAACAGGATTTCTTCGATACTCCTCCACCGTTAAAGGAGGCTCCTGTAGATAAGGATGTTCACGTAATATGTGCTCTGTTACCCTTGGAATCCAAATCCCTTCCTCTTTTAATTGCTGCCCTTTTTCCTTAATGACCTCACGTATCGATCCGTCGTGAAAAATCTCACCATGCTGATTAAGTAAAATTACGCGCTCCGTAATCTCTGTCCACCCATCGAGCTTATGTTCAATGACGATTAATCCGAAGTTCAGATTGTTTTTCAAATCTTTAAGGGTGGAGATGAAATCCCTAGTTGCAATCGGGTCCAGATTTGCTGTCGGTTCGTCGAGTATGATAAGCTCCGGCTTCAGTGCAAGGATACAAGCAAGTGCCAGTTTTTGCTTTTGCCCGCCGGAAAGGGTGGCTATGTCTGTTTTTTTATAAGGCAGCATATTCACGAGTGCTAGTGCAGAATCAATTTTTTCTTCCATCTCCTGATGGGCTATTCCGATGTTTTCCAAACCGAATGCCACTTCATCTTCCACGGTCATCATACAAAACTGTGTTTCTGGATCTTGGAAGACGACGCTGACTGCTTGGCTTCTTTCACCAGGTTTCGTTTCCCTGTTTTCGACGCCATGTACAAATACATTTCCACTCATTTCTCCGTCCAGCTCTCTTGGGAAAAGGCCATTCAAGCAGGAGGTTAGGGTGCTTTTTCCGCTTCCGCTTGGCCCTAAGAGCAGCACGCTTTCCCCCCGATTCAGCTTGAAGTTGAGTGAAGAGAGGACATTCTGTTTTTCCATCTCGTAGCGTAACGATAGATTCTCGACCTGCAGTAATGGCTTCATGCAGCATCTTTCCTCTGTTGTTTACCTAAGGCAAAGCTGGATAGAGCGCCTGTCCTTGCAAGCCCTTCACTGAGTGCTTTTCCTAGGAGACCGGCAATGAGTGCTCCACTGATTAAGCGAACGACAAACATGGCGATGACGTATTCGGTGGCAAGTGCAGCATATCCACTCATAAAGTAACCGTATATAAAGCTTGTTACGGATGAGCCCATTCCGGCTGCTATCAATACCCAGGTCGAGTAATTTTTCCAGCGTGTAGCGGCAAAAACAGCTTCGGCTCCAATCCCTTGCACCATTCCTGTAACAATGAGCATCGGCCCGACCGCATTGCCAAGAAGTACTTCAATCATAGCGGCAATGGTTTCTGATAAAAATGCTGCACCTGGCTTTTGCAAGATGTAGGCTGCAATAATCGAAACGATGAACCAAATGCCGAAAATAAAGTCATACCCGATAGGTCCCATAAAGCCAACTAGCAAACTACCAAGTGGTAAAAAGGCAAGATAGACGACTCCAAAGACGACAGCAAGTGCTGCCATCACCACGATTTCTTTAAAACGCCAGTTATTCATCTGCACCGTTTCCTTTGTGGGACGGACTGTTCGCTGAGATGGAGACAGTCATCACGGTGTGACTCGATCCGCGTTCAACTGTGGCAGTGAACACTTGCTCCAATCCACGGAAAATATCACTGGCATCACCATCTAATCGAGTGGAATAATGGGCGGGAGAGACGTTCACATATTCCTTCATTGCTTCAATTTGGTCATAAATAACATCCATATAATTCCCGCCCCCAAGTGGGTAAAGGGAAAACTTCGCTGCCACATATTGTTCGATATCTTTTATAGACTCTGTATTTAATGGGGCATCATCGGTTTCCATATATGCTTCTCCTTGTGAATCTCCTGGGCAGCCGAGTGAGTAGGTTGCTTGGAATGCCACATGTTCACCTGTACTTGCTGCATGGAGAAAGATTGCCTTCGTCACGTCGAAAATATGGACAAGCTTTCCTCTAACTGTCGTCGTCACATCGTCGGTTTTCACATAGACCTTTGATGTATCTGTCTTTTCTAAAGCATCTTTAATGATGGAGATGAAAGAATCACTCATTGGATGGATGGAAAAGCTTGCTCCTGCGATATCGCTCTTTGTACATGCTTGGTTTTGATTTGTCATTGAAAATTCCTCCCCGAAAGTATTTTTGACAATAAAAAAACTGCGTTCCCTGTGGGGGAATGCAGTCTACATGTATGTATCACTCAAAGTTTAATAGATTGCTCTAAAAAACATCGTTTCAGTAAAACATTTCGACCGCACTTCCCCACGCTGGTATTATCCAGATCGGGTGCAAAGGGTCAGAACTCACTTGTTCTTCTCAGCCGCTTTTTGGCTCCCCTAGTGCTAACGCATATTGAGTTTTCTACATGTACCATACCATGGCTGGAAAAGAATGTAAAGGGGATATGCTTGTTGATGTAAATCGTAAAAGTATCTGGAGTCTGTGGATAGGAATGTGGTTTGTATTACGCTATGATGATTGTAAAAACCCTGCTCTGGAGCGAGCGGTCTTAAGTTTAACCGGCAGGGATTATATTTTTATATACTTCTCTGTTCCGTAGGTAATGGCATTGTTTTGTTTGCGTTCCGAATTCTTTTGATATCCAATCGTATCCATAGTGAAAGTGCTAAAGCAATGACGAACAATAAGCTAAAGATGACCATGGTCAGATTATAACTTTTCGTTGAATCATAAATCAGCGATAAGATGAGTGGGCCTGCCAGACCAGCCATTGCCCAGGCGGTGAGGATGTATCCGTGGATAGCGCCCAGTTGCTTCGTTCCAAACAAATCTCCAATGTACGCGGGAATCGAAGCGAATCCTCCTCCATAACAGGAAAGAATAGCAAACAATAAAACTTGGAAAACGATCGGATTCGTTGCGAAAGGCAACATAAAGAATGCGGCAACTTGGATGACGAAAAATACGGTGTATACATTTGGCCGTCCGATATAATCACTTAACGATGCCCAGCCCAACCTGCCAGCTCCATTAAACACACCCATGATGCCAACCATCGTAGCTGCGGCAATCGCAGTCATCCCTGTGATTTCCTGTGCCATTGGTGAGGCGACGGCAAGAATGGCAATGCCACACGTAATATTGATGAACAGCATGAACCAAAGAAACCAAAATCGACGTGTTTTAACGGCTTCATTTGCTGTCAATTGTGATAGATCCGGTTTAATCTTTTGCTTAGAAGCTTCATTTTCCTTAAATCCTTTTGGCAACCATCCCTTAGGTGGAGGAGCTAAATAGAGGGAGGAAAGGTTCATGACAGTAAAGTAAATCGCCCCTAATATGAAAAAGGTAGAAGGAATATTAATCGCTTCAATTAAGGCTGCTGCAAGGGGACCGGAAATCATTGCGGCAAATCCAAATCCCATAATAGCTAGTCCAGTAGCAAGTCCCCTGCGATCCGGAAACCACTTCACAAGTGTAGAAACCGGAGCGATATATCCAATTCCGAGCCCGATGCCACCAATGACACCGTAAAATAAGTATAATAACATTAAGGATTCGGTTAATGTTGCAAGGCCTGAACCAGCAACCCCAACGCTAAAAAACAAAGCAGAAAGCATCCCTGATTTTCTTGGACCATGCTTCTCTACAAACTTCCCCATAAAAGCAGCGGACATCCCTAAAAAGAAAATGGCAATACTGAACGCTGTCGATACCTGTGCTGTTTCCCAGCCGTACTGATCAACCATGGGATTTGTAAAAACACTCCATGCATAAGCAGAACCAATGGAAAGATGAATCCCTAAAGCAGAAGCAGCAATCAACCATCTGTTCTTAACCTTTTCCATGAGGTAACCTCCTTTTTTTATGTATATAAAATATTTTATCTATTTAGTATATTACTTCTAAAATATACAATAAATTGTAAGTGGTTTCAAATTTATTTAATTATTAATAACTTTAATGATACTTGAATAACCTATTGGAAATTCTATCTCTACATTTTCTCTGTGCACATCATCAATACAACAAGCGTGTTTTAATTAAAATTACAGAAGGAATCATATGGGAAGCGGCTAGGCACCGAACTCGAATTATTTAGCTATCTGTCATACAATTTAAGTAGGTAACAATGGATGGAAGAAAATATTTTACTAAACTGAATATAATAAATATCAAAAATGGGGTGTCGTTTTGACTCATTTAGAAAGTGGAATTATACCAGCACTTCGGGATATCAAACACTTTGAAAAAATGCTGAAAAGCAAACATGAAACAGTTATCTTGTTGGAAACCCGTGTTTCACAGCTGGCTGATTTGGTAGCTTATGCTAAAAAACATGCTAAAACAGTGTATGTACATGCTGATCTTGTACAAGGACTGAAATCAGATGATTACGGAATTGAATTTCTGATTCGCAATGTGAAGGCGGATGGGATCATTTCTACAAGGACAAGCGCTATTTCCTTTGCCAAGAAAAACAATGTGACAGGAATCCTGCGTTTATTTGCTTTGGACAGTCATGCACTTGATCATAATATAACGAGTAGAGTGAAGCCGGACTATATTGAAGTCTTACCTGGAGTTGTTCCTCAAGTGATTACGGAGGTGCATGAAGCAACGGGTGTACCGATCATCGCGGGTGGATTAATCCGTACCGAACAAGATGTGATCCAAGCGCTGGAAACTGGTGCGAAAGCCGTCACTACTTCGAACCCAGAACTTTGGAGATTTTAAATAAATTTCCTTTTCTTAAAGCAAACTTCTAAATTATTTTATTGTATCTTTATTCTTGTTCAAGTGTATTTTTCAAGAAAATGTGGTATCATATTAGTAGATAAACATACAATAAAAAATGACCACCGCTGGAACGGTGGTCACGTCGATACCCATTCTGATAGGGGATTGGCATTATTTAGTCATTAAAAGAAAAAATAGCCCTCACCCGTTTGCTGAGACAGGGGGGCTATTTTTTTGCGTTTAAAATAGCGACAACGACTGCAATCAGCGCGATGACCATCGTGGAAAACGAAATCATGAGCGTCAATGCTTGGAATGTTGTCATGGAATCACCCCCTTTCGGGGATAACGCCAACCACCCTATCTGACATCAAAAGATGAATTTCAAATGAATATCTATATTCATCATACCATAATTACCCATCAACTACTCTCTCAATATCAAGGAAACCTTGTTCTATCAGGGTTTGTTTTTTAATCCATCATCACAGTAGGACTGATTCCCCCAAATATATAAAAAATATAATCGTTTGACTTTAATCATCCTAATTCTCTTATATATTGCAACAAAAAATAATTAGAAGAAAGGACACTAGCGTTGCATTAATTAAGACTAAATATTAACAAGACCCCGAATTTTCGCTAATTTACTTTAATGCAAATAAAAAGTCCTTTATAATGGATTTATTCAGGTG